>JAZOMF010000010.1:0-15098 GCA_045653805.1 Eubacteriales bacterium | reverse complement strand
CTCGCAACCTGCAATACGGGAAAGTGTCGCGTCACCGGTGCAATCGGCAAATAGCTTGCCTCGGTATATTTTGCGTTTGCCGCTTCTGATGTGCAGAGCTTCAATGCTTTTGATCAAGCCGTCCTCTGTGGTGTCGCCTGTCATCTGCTCGCCGAGAGCAAGGTCGCATTTTCCGTAGCTTTCTCTCAGCATAAAGGCGAATTTCTTTCGGTCGTCCTCGTAATATTCCTTGTCAAAGAGGGTAGGATAGCCTAATATCGGCTGAATTTCCTTCACCATTTTGCCCAGCTTATCGTATGGAGGGAGGTTTAAGAAGCCTCCAAGGCATACGCGCACCTCGGAGCTGTTACAGCCGCCGAGGATCTCTCTGTCGTGAATAAGAAGGACTTTCTCTCCGCTTCTTGAAGCCGCCAATGCCGTGCAGATACCCGCAATTCCGCCGCCGACTACGATAAGGTCGTATTCGGTCTCGTAGATTTCGGGATCGGGGCAGATAAAGCTCCTGCGGAAGGCTAAAAGCTCGTCCGCGCTGTTTGGAGGCAGATCACCCTCTGCGGTGAGATAGATAGCGTCGCATCTGCCGTTAAATCCCGTTAGATCGTGAAGGGCGAGGGTATGCTTGCCCTCCGTGAGAGCAATTTTGCCCGCACTTATCCATGCCCAATCACCCGAGTTTACTCCAAGGGTGGAGGGAAGGGTTTGTCCGTCAATAAGCAGAGTGAATTTTCCGGCTTTCAGTTCACCCCAAGGGGATGTCCAATCTCGCGTTCGCACCCACACGCTGTATTCGCCCTCTTCATTTACGGTGAAATCGGTTTTTGCATCGGCAACGGGAACACCCAAGCCGTGAGCCATAATATAGGGTGATCCCATTTGAAGAGTTGATTGCTGGTCGATAAGCCAACCGCCGAGGTCAGAAAAGCTCTCGGCTTCGATAAATATCTTCTTCATTTTTCTTTCCTTTCAGCGGGTCTTGCCCTTGACGGGGATCATCACGGTAAAGCTTCCGTCGGGAGAGAAGCGCTCAACGTTGGGGCGGTCTTCGTCTCTTTCGTATATGCCCGACGGCAAAAACGAGTAATTTATGCGATTGTAAAGGTCGTTGATCTCGGATTCGGGCGAATCTGCTTCAACGTCAAAGCAGAGCCAACTGCCTGCCTTTACGAAAATGGAGCCGTTATCTTGCGCTATCTCAGCGGTTTTCTCTCCTATGTAGCACAAAACGTCGCTCTTTCCGTTAATGTATGCGGCATAAACGTCATTTTTGGAGTCGGTTTCGTCGGAAAGCTTTTCGTATTCAGCCCAAACGCTTTCGCAGCAACAGGTGTCGCTGATGGGAGACGTGCCGCAAATTCCTTTTATGCAAAAGGGATCTAACAGCTTTTCAGTGTACTCGAGAGCACCGCCGCCGATGACAAAGAGCTCAAATCTCGGTCTCATATAGATGGTTAATTTCACGTCGGGGTCCTTGACCTCTTGCGGCGAAAGATCAAATTGCTCCTTAAATGCTCTTGCGAAGGAAGAAGCTGAATCATAGCCGTATTTTGCTCCGACAGTTGAGATAGTGTCGCTCCCCGACTTTAATTCCTCCGCCGCCATGGAAAGGCGACGCTTTCTGATATATTCCGCTACGGGAATGCCGATGACGAAGGAGAAAATGCGGCGGAATTCATATTCCGAAAGGGTGGCGATCTTTGCAAGTGTGGAGCACTCTATCTGCTCGGTCAGGTGCGATTCGATATATTCGACCACCTGATTTATCTTTTCAATTCCGTTTGTCATAGCTTTCTTAAAGCGGCTGAACAGCCTGGCTCATTCCCCAAACGGTCACGTCCTCGACGATAGCGCGCGCGGGCATTTCCGCTACGAAAAGAACGGTGGATGCGATGTCTTCGGTCTGAAGCGAATCGTTAGTCTCGCCAAGGGAAGCAGATGACTGGAAGTTAGTGCTTGCCGACGCGGGGATTACACAGCTTGCGCGGACGCCGTGTGGCTGAAGCTCGGTCTGAAGACCCTTTGTGAAGTTGAGAACGCCTGCCTTTGCCGCCGCATATACCGACCAATCAGCCCATGAGTGGGTAGCGCAGACCGACGCGATGTTGATGATAGTACCCGAACCGCGCTTTTTCATATCAGCCGCGAAGATCTGAGAAGCATACATAACGCTGTTAAGGTTAAGAGCGAGGATCTCGTCGATGGTCTCCTTGGTATGCTCCTCGATAGGACGGATGGCGATGCCGCCGCCCGCATTGTTGACGAGAACGTCAAGCTGACCGAGATTTTCGTCGGAATATTTTTTTAGCTCGACCCAGCCGTCGTAGCTTTTTACATCCTGAACGAAAATATAGTCTGCGCCCGATTCCTTTTGCGCTTTTTCAAGTCTTGAAAGATCTCTGCCGGTGATAAGGGTGGTGTAGCCCGCGTTTTTGAAGACCTTTGCGGTTGCTAAGCCGTAGCCCGAAGTTCCGCCGGTGATAATTACTGTTTTACTCATAATATTTACCTCCGTAGTAGATAACTTTATTTTACCACGAATTTTGGAAAATTTCTATACTTTTTTTGCACAAATTTGTTTTTGGTAAATAAATTGCAATTTAGCGAACGGTTAAGCGCAGCTTGTAAAAGTTTTTCTGTCGCTTTTTTCAAAAAGCGACCGCTGATCCAACGCGCGGAGCGTTGGTCGCCGCGCACGGCGAAATCTCTTTTGCGGCGTTTTCTTTTGCTAGCAGGATGCCGCTTGCGGCTCCGCGCTGAGCGTAGCGAAGCAGTTTTCATTTTGCGCCTGCGGTAACAAAAGAAAAGCGGAAAGCAATTTAAAAAGTGCTTATGGGATCAGGGGAACCCCCCACTTGTGCGATTCTTCACTTCGCCAAGGCGAAGTACTCCCACCGCAAGCGGTCCTCCCCTCTGCCTCGCCGGCGGGCTGTCATTCACCCCTCTGTGGCGCTTTCAAACGGTAAGGGAGTTTCGCGCCTTGCGAGGCGCGACCGCCGATCGCGGCGGCTCCGACGAGCTTTTGAAAAAGCTCGAGCAAAACTTTCAAACAGGCTTCGCCGCGAAGTCACCGCTAAACATCAATTCATCACACAAAAAGGACGCCCTCGGGCGTCCTTTTACATCAAAATTCAATCACTTATTCTGCTGATTACACCAAATCTTCATAACCATCTTATGGGGCAATATCTTCGCCAAGAATCTCTGCCAATTAATAAGGCCTCCGTGAACCGACACGTCCTTACCTCTATACATATCCTTGACCGCCTTGTTTACTACGTCCTTGGACTCGTAGAACTTGCTGTAATAGGAAATGGTATCGTCATGCACCGCTCTGTCAAAGAACTCGGTCTTGACCCAACCGGGACACACCGCGATCAGCTTGATCTTTCTCTTTTCAAGCTCCTTGTTGAGCGCGCGGGTAAAGGATACGACAAAAGCCTTGGTTGCGCCATAAGTAGTAAGATAAGGCACGGGCTGGAAGGATGACTGCGAGCCAAGCTGATAAACGTGGCTTCCCTCGGGCATATATGGCAAAGTAAGATAGGTCACCGCCATAAGCGCCTTGCAGTTGAGGTCTATCATATTCATCTGCTCCTCAAGAGGAATGTCCTCAAAATTACCGAACTTGCCAAAGCCTGCCGCATTTACAAGGGCAACGACCTCTGCCTTTGCTTTTTCAAGCAGCTTGCCGTATTCGCTGATACACTCGTTTTTGGAGAGGTCAAGCTCTATGGGGCGAATGACCTTGCCGTTCTCGCTCTTGATCTCCTCAAGCTTTTCGCGTCTTCTGGCAATTACCCAGATCTCTTGGCAATCCTCGATCATATCTATCATCTTAACGAAATCGCGACCCATACCGGAGGATGCGCCCGTAACTATTGCTATCTTTTTCATATTCCTTATCCTTTCTTCAATGCTGCATTTTTATCGCTTATCGCCACAAGTACCATATCCCACGCGGGAACATACTCTCGGCGACGTATATAAAACTTGTAGTCGGGAAATTTTTCGTGTATCATAAGAGGCAGAGCAAACACGTCCTCACTTCGATGATAAAGCGATATCATGAGCGCCGGGCGATACTTTTCAATCGTCTCAAAAGCCCCCTCTATCGCCTCTTTTTCCGCTCCCTCAACGTCAAATTTAATATAATCCACCCTCTCACCGCCAAGAACATTATCAAGCGACTCAGCGTCCACCTCGACGGTCTTTGGCGGACGGTTCACCTCTATTCCTGCCGAAATAAGGGTGGAGTTTCGGTTTCCGCTGCCGTCGAAAAGCAAAACATCCTTGCCCGACCACGCCGCAGCTTTAACGGGGGTTATTTTAAACCGCTCCTCGCCCTCGGCATATTCTGAAAGCTTTTTGTGATTTCTCCTATCGGGCTCAAAGGCTATTGCGCTCTCAAGATTGGGAGCGAATGGTGAAATCTCTCGCAAGGTGTCGCCATTATAAGCTCCGAGATCGGCTATTCTTTCAAATTTTTCAGCCCCCAGCAAGCGGTAGACCTCCGAAAAATCACAATGGGTTTCCCTCAAAAGCTTAACGTCGCCGGATAGCTTGAAATCTATCACACTATCGTAAACTCTTCTCGATTCTTCATCGCAAAGCAGGTCTCTCACGCGCCTGATATTGCCCTCATTCTCTTCAAAAAACTCGGTGCAGAAAAGGTTTTCTCCAGACACAGGAACGTCGGGTGCATAAAGCTCGCACTCCTCGGCAATTCTGTAAATGTTGGCAAGCACATCGGGCAAACTGGACGCAAATGATAGGAGAACTATCATATTTTCTCTGCCGTACTTTTCGCAAGCCTCTGAATAGGACAACACTCTCTTCCCGTGGAAAAGATGTCCTCTCACGAATCCGTCACTTGCAAAAAAATCGCAGACCTCGACTCCGTAGCTCTCGCAGATGTTGAGTATCTTGTCCGCGCCGTTTCCCATGCCGTACATCACTATTTTCTTGTCTGTGTTTTGCAGATAAGTCCAAACATCTCTAAGTTTAAGCATAATAGCTCCCAAAATCATTGACATTGCGCGGTTTTTGTGATAAAATCAAATCAAAGCACCGCTCCTACTTCATTATAACATACAAGGGCTGCTTTGTAAAGATTTTTAAAGAAAAAGGAGATTTTAAAAAAATGTCTTGCTTGTTTTGTAAAATAATCGCGGGAGAGATCCCCTCCGCAAAGGTCTACGAAGACGAAAAGGTATTCGCTTTCAAGGATATAGCTCCCCAAGCGCCTGTTCACGTACTTATCGTGCCCAAGTGCCACATCGAGTCTGCCGATGCTATCACACCCGAAAATTCCTGCCACGTTCAGGCGGTTTTCGAGGCGGTTCCCAAGGTTGCCGCATCTTGCGGTCTCGCCAACGGATACCGCGTGATAACAAACATCGGCGAGGATGGATGCCAATCGGTTAAGCACATCCACTTTCATATTCTCGGAGGCAACAAGTTGTCCGAAAATATGGCATAAAATGCCGCTTTTGTCCATTTTAAAGAGACGTTTTGTATTGACGGCACAAGGATTTTGTGATAAAATAAATTGTAAATAAATCATCAATGAGGTGAAAAACATGGAAACCACTCTTATTATTATGGCGGCAGGTATCGGCTCTCGCTTTGGCGGCGGCATCAAGCAGTTAGCTCCCGTTGGCCCCTCCGGTGAGATCATCATGGACTACTCCATCCACGATGCTCTCGAGGCAGGCTTTAACCAGGTTTGCTTTATCATCCGCAAGGATCTTGAGGCTGATTTCAGAGAGATCATCGGCAACAGAATCGAAAAGATCTGCCCCTGCTCCTATGCATTCCAGGAGGTTGACAATCTCCCCGGCGGATTCAAGAATCCCGAAGGCAGAACCAAGCCCTGGGGTACCGGTCACGCAGTTCTTGCTTGCAAGGGCATTGTAGACACCCCCGCTATGGTTATCAATGCAGACGACTACTACGGCAAGGACGCATACGTTAAGATGCACGACTACCTTGTAAACCGCATGGACACCGAAAAGACCGACGTTCTCGACATCGCAATGCCCGGATTTATTCTCGGCAACACTCTTTCCGACAACGGAAGCGTAACCCGTGGGGTTTGCACCGTTGATGCAGAAGGCAACCTTGCAAGCATCGTTGAAACCTCTAACATATACAAGGACGGTAACGGCGGCGCATACGTTGAAGAAAAGGACGGTTCAAAGCGTCCCATTTCTCCCGAGAGCCTCGTTTCCATGAACATGTGGGCGTTTACACCCGCATTTATCGACAGACTTGAGCAGGGCTTTATCGACTTCCTCGCGGCAGGTCATGCTACCGAGATGAAGGCAGAGTACCTCCTCCCCACCGTTATCGGTGATATGCTTAAGGAGGGTACCGCAACCGTTAAGGTCCTCAAGACCACCGACAAGTGGTTCGGCGTAACCTACAAGGAAGATAAGGACTACGTTATCGAGTCCTTCAAGCAGCTTATTGCTGACGGCGTATACTCCGAAAAGCTTTTCGGTTGATCTCATAACACCAAAAGAAGCGACCTTACAGAAGGTCGCTTCTTTTGGTTTCTGCTCTCTCGGCTGCAAAATGCACTTCACCTTAAAATATCTCCTTTTTTTCAAAAAGTTTTAGAAAGAGGAGGGGGAGCGCGAGGGGGAGGGGAAAACCTTTTTCAAAAGGTTTTCCCCTCCCCCTCGCATATACAATAATTAAACAATACCCTGAGCCATCATAGCCTCGGCAACCTTCTTAAAGCCTGCGATATTCGCGCCCTTGCAGAGGTCATAGCCGTAGCCGTACTCCTCAGCTGCTGCCGCAGCGTTGTCGTGAATGTTGGACATGATAGTCTTAAGCTTAGCGTCAACCTCCTCGGCAGACCAAGAAAGTCGCATGCTGTTCTCGGACATTTCAACCGCGGAACCTGCAACACCGCCCGCGTTAACTGCCTTAGAAGGAGCAACGGTCACGCCGCTCTCGGTGATGTACTTAAGCGCTTCGTTGCTGGTAGGCATATTAGATACCTCGATGTAGTACTTAACACCGTTAGCAACGATTCTTTGTGCCTCAACCATACCAACCTCGTTCTGGGTTGCGCAGGGCATAAGAATGTCAGCCTTGATTCCCCAAGGCTTTTCCTTTGCATAGAAGGGTACGCCGAACTTGTCTGCATAGTCCTGAACGCGGTTTCTGCCGGAAGCTCTCATCTGAAGCATGAAGTTGATCTTCTCCTCTGTGGAAACGCCGTTCTCATCATAGATGTAACCATCGGGACCGGAGATAGCAACTACCTTTGCGCCAAGCTCGGTTGCCTTCTTAACTGCACCCCAAGCAACGTTACCGAAGCCGGAGATAACAACAGTCTTGCCCTCGATGGTGTCACCGTAGTGCGCAAGCACCTTCTGCGCGAAGTAAACTGCACCAAAGCCGGTAGCCTCGGGACGAATGAGAGAACCGCCGTATGAAATGCCCTTACCGGTAAGAACGCCGTTCTCATATGCGCCGCGGAGTCTCTTGTACTGACCGAAGAGGTAGCCGATCTCACGCGCACCGACACCGATATCACCTGCAGGAACATCGATGTTAGGACCGATGTGTCTGTAAAGCTCGCTCATAAAGCTCTGGCAGAATCTCATGATCTCCGCATCACTCTTTCCGGAAGGATCGAAGTCGGAACCGCCCTTACCGCCGCCGATAGGAAGGCTGGTCAAGCTATTCTTAAGAATCTGCTCAAGACCCAAGAACTTAAGGATGGAGAGGTTTACGGTAGGATGGAAACGGAATCCGCCCTTGTAAGGACCGATCGCGCTGTTAAACTGAACTCTGTAACCCTTGTTAACGTGAACCTTGCCGTTGTCGTCTACCCAAGGCACACGGAACATAATAGTTCTCTCGGGCTCAACAAATCTTTCAAGAAGACCTGCAGCCTCATACTCGGGGTGCTTTTCGAAAACAACCTCGAGAGATTCAAGGATTTCTGTTGCAGCCTGATGGAACTCAGACTCGCCGGGGTTCTTTGCGATAAGATCCGCAAGAACGTTCTGAACGTAGTTGGACATGATATGTATTCCTTTCGTTATGTAAATTGGGCGGATCTGTAAAATTTGCAACTTAAAAAAGATAAAATTTCACGATTTTGCAAATCTGCTCTTGATTCAATGGACCTATTATAGCACAAGTATTATAATTTTGCAAGTGTTTTGACAAAAAATTGCAAAAATTTTTAAAATATTCAAAACAACTCCACCCGATGAAAAAATTTGACTTATTTGAATAAATATGATATAATTACTATATCAAGTTAGATCAAGGGAGACATTCTTATGAAAATATCAACAGCTCTTTTAAGATGCGCCATAATCATATCTCTGTTATTTGCATTGCTGACATCGCTCTGCTCTTGCCAAATAGACAAAACCGTATTTATGTCAGAGGATGAGCGAGCAGAATATTTGATAACACAAAGCCAAAAACACCTCGACCCCAACAAGCAGCACGCCAGCTATGATATATCAATAAGAATCTCCAACAGCGATCGAACCGATATATATACTATTCAGTTTGAAGATTATTACGATGAAAGTGACGAAAATAACATTAAATATTTTAAGAAAGAAATTCGCAACGACATTACAGGATATGCAGAGAGCTTTACTCACGTAGATAATTTTATGTATATTTCCTCAGACCAAGGAAATATACGCGCAAAAATGTCGGACACAAACGAATTTCGCTCTTATCTTGCCCATTACAGCGTGTCGCTTGATCAAAACTTATTAGTCTATGTAAAATGCCCCAAAATGTCAAATGGGATCTATACCTTGACACAGGATTCTGCAATGCCCGGGGAATTAGAAAAGATGTACAGCGATATTGCGTGGATAATTCCATCGTCACTATACAACAAGCTGTGCATAAAAAGTTATCGTGACGTAAATCAGTTTGACAGCAACGGAAGACTTCTCTCCACCACCGTTTACATCCAAATACACGACCCCTCAGCAATTCTCGATGATCAGATCATCTTCTCTCAAAAAAAGACATATCATTACGATGATTTTGAGATCACCGCCCCCGATAACGCCAACAGCTACCATCTTTTAAACGATTACGGTGCAGCAACGGATGTTCTCAGTGTAATGAACCAATACCTCAACGAGGAAAACGGCGTGCTTGATTGTTCGTTTGATGTAAAACTAACCGGGGCAATTCAGGATCAATTTACCGAAAGCAATCGCCTGACATACTCTACCTCACCCCAAGGTGTACTGACGTACGATATGATCTCAGAGGTACAAGCGCACGATGCACCCACAAGCCGACCAATACACTCTTACGACGGAGAACTGCTTATAATCGAATCGGAGGGCAGGCGGCAAAAATCCCCCACCTCGCAAGAAGAGGCGTATGTTACACTCGCTCAATACAAGGACTTCCTTTGGCTATACTATGTGGCATTCGACACCATAACCGATTGCTCGCTTAGGGACAACAGCCTGCAAATCAGCTTTAATCTTACCAAAGCTTACACCGCTTCACTTTTTGCGAACGAGCTAATCTATTATTTCGGGATCGAACCCGACGAAGGCACTCTCACCTCCGACGGTCAATGCACCGTAACCGCCATCCGAGGAAATTACGGATACGTAGCTGACGAGGTAGTCTTTGTGGGAGAAGCATCGTTTAAAATGAACGGAGAAAATATAAACATTAATTACACCTACAAATTAAACGTTGTCACACACGAAAACGCAGATCAATAATCAAATATCCCCTTGCCAATGAGCAAGGGGATAAATTTTATTTAAATAATTCTCCGATAGTATCGCGTGGCATTTCCTTCAGATTCACCGTAATAATAAAATGCTGGGGAGGCGTGCCGTTTATATTAAGAATATAGTCAAGCTTGAGTCTGCCTCGCTCAAGCAGTCTGTTGTCAAGCTTGTTTGTGGTAACATAGACCTTAAAAGGCATAAAGGGGGTATCGTAGGCACAAACGTGGGTCTTGCCCTCCTCAAATGACAGCACCGAGCTGATAGCTCCCTCCTTGCTCATTATAAAGAGGGAGGGCTCTGCAGGGTGGAATATCATCTTTGAGGTGTTCGCTATCTGGGGATCATCCTCGTTTTCTCTGTAAGAGATCTCGATCTGACCGCGGCTGTTGGTTTCGATATAGCCCTCGGTGCAAAGCTCGATCTCGTCAGTCGCCTCCTCACCCAGAGCATCTATCATTTCGCCGTCGCCAAGACCACCCTCGCTCATCGCCTTTGCCAGTATTTTCTCCAGCTCCTCTACGATAAGATCGGGACTCTCCTCGTCGATAATAAGGGTCTTTATCTGAATTGAAACCTCCCTTTTGGGAGCATTGATCTCGTATATCATTTCATATCCTTTTCTTTCATTATAATATACTATTATATGACTAATTTTCTTTCTTGTCAATAGAAAAATTCGCTCTATCCAAGCAGATTTTTTCTTTTTGCGAAAAGTTTTGGAAAGAGGTGGGGGGATCTCACACAGCAAGCTGTGCGGCGAGTTTTGCGAGCAAAACATCGCTACGCCGTCGCAAACGACAGGCTAAGGGGGAGGAGAAAACCCTTTTTCAAAAGGTTTTCTCCTCCCCCTCAATTAAACCAATATTAATACTCTGCGTTTCCTACGGTTCTGGGGTAAGGAAGCACGTCACGGATGTTGGAAACACCTGTGAGGTACATAATAATTCTTTCAAAGCCGAGACCGAATCCCGCGTGCTTGGTGCCGCCGAACTTGCGGAGGTTTACGTACCACCAGTAGTCCTCTTCCTTGAGTCCGCACTCTTCCATTCTCTTAAGAAGGATATCAAGTCTTTCCTCTGCCTGGGAGCCGCCGATGATCTCTCCAACGCCGGGAACGAGAAGGTCCATTGCAGCCACGGTCTTGCCGTCGTCGTTTTGTCTCATATAGAACGCCTTGATCTCCTTGGGGTAGTCGATAAGGAAGATAGGCTTCTTATAAACCTGCTCGGTGAGGTATCTCTCGTGCTCGGTCTGGAGGTCAACTCCCCAATATACAGGGAACTTGAAGTCAACCTTAGACTTTTCGAGAATTTCAATCGCCTCGGTGTAGGTTACCTTTGCGTAGTCTGCATCGCGGAGGGCGGTGAGACGGTCAAGAAGTCCCTTGTCAACAAAGCTGTTGAAGAACTGAAGCTCTGCCTGGCAGTTATCCATAACGTGATTGATGATGTGCTTGATCATATCCCAAGCCAGCTCCATATCGTCGTTAAGATCTGCAAATGCGATCTCGGGCTCGATCATCCAGAACTCCGCCGCGTGGCGCGCGGTATTTGAGTTTTCTGCTCTGAATGTAGGTCCAAAGGTGTAGATGTTACCAAATGCCATAGCGTAGGTCTCACCCTCAAGCTGACCCGAAACGGTAAGGTTTGCGCTCTTGCCGAAGAAATCCTGGGAGTAGTCGATCTCGCCGCTCTCGGTTCTGGGGGGATTCTCCATATCAAGTGTGGTAACGCGGAACATCTCGCCTGCGCCCTCACAGTCACTTGCAGTGATGATGGGGGTGTGAACGTAAACAAATCCTCTCTGGTTGAAGAAGGAGTGGATAGCGTATGCAACCTCACTTCTTACTCTGAATACCGCAGAGAAGAGGTTAGTTCTGGGGCGGAGATATGCCTGCTCACGGAGGAACTCAACACTGTGTCGCTTTGGTTGAAGAGGATAATCAGGGGTACTGGTACCCTCGATCTCGACCTTGGTAGCCTTAAGCTCAAAGGGCTGCTTTGCCTCAGGAGTCAATGTAAGAATACCGGTTACAACGAGAGCCGCACCAACGTTCTGTGCCGCCACAAGCTCGTAATTCTCTATCTTTTCTCTTTCAAAAACGACCTGAACGCTCTTGAAATAAGAACCGTCGTTAAGGTCGATAAAGCCAAACGCCTTGCTGTCGCGGAGGTTTCTCACCCAACCGCCAACAGTTATTTCCTTTCCGCCGAAAGCTTCTTTATCGGCGTATATGTCTTTAATAAGTGTTCTTTTCATCTTTTCATCCTCATTTGGGTCAAAAATAGTAATACAAATACTATTATATATTTATTTCAGTAAAAAATCAAGGGATATATTAAATTTTTTTATCTTTTGGTAAAGTTTTTTCGTTTATTTTTATAAATCTATTGTAAAAGCCTAAAAAATGTGATAAAATTGCCGTATAGTCTTCAATGAGGAGGAGTTATTTTGAGCGTCAACATGAAAGAGGTGTCGGGCGAGGCATTGGCTTATCTCGGCGACTGCGTAATTGAGCTTTTGGTAAGAGAGCACCTGGTAGGTCTTGGTATATCGGGCTCGGGCAACCTAAATCGCGCTTCTCTCGCCTTTGTAAAGGCATCGTCGCAGTGCCAAGCGATGCAAAACATAATCCCCCTGCTGACCGAGGAGGAAACTGCCATATACAAGCGCGGCAGAAATATGTCAAGCGGCAACGTGCCCAAAAGCGCAACAATGGCAGAATACAGAACCGCCACGGGAATGGAAGCTCTTTTTGGATATCTGCACCTGCTTGATAATCGCGAGAGAATGGTAGAGCTTTTCCGCGCGGCGTATTGTCTGGATAATAAAGACACAACCAACGAAGAAAATTAATTAACATTACATATCTCGAAAGGAAACAAGAAAATGAATCATCCCAAGATCAAATTCACAATCAAGAATCACGGCGAAATGATCGCCGAGCTTTATCCCGAGAAGGCTCCCGTAACCGTTAAGAACTTCCTTGACCTTGTTGAGTCGGATTTCTTCTCCGGACTTATCTTCCACCGCGTAATCAAAGGCTTTATGATCCAGGGCGGCGGCTTTGACGCAGACTTCAACCAGAAGAAGGCGGCAAGCATCAAGGGCGAATTTATGGCAAACGGCTTTATGTCCAATGACCTTCGCCACACTCGCGGCGTTCTCTCCATGGCTAGAACCAGTGACCCCAACTCCGCTTCCTCCCAGTTCTTCATTATGCACCAGAATGCCCCTCACCTTGACGCGCAGTACGCAGGATTTGGTAAGGTTATCGAGGGCCTTGAGGTTATCGACTCTATAGCTAACTCCAGAACCTTCAGCCGCGGCTGGTACGATGACGTTCCCGTTGATACCGTCGTTATCGAAAAGGTTGAGGTTATTGAATAATAATGTCAAAAATACGAGAGAATAAACATCTCTCGTATTTTCCTTTTGGAGTCTGTAAATTGTTTTAAAAACAACATTTTCGCAAAAACGTGTTGTTCCACTCTCCTTTGCGGCTTGATATAATATAGGCACAACAAAACACAAAAGGAGAACAAAACTATGAACACAGACAAAATTTACGCAGAATCTATCGCCAAGGAGTATGCTCCCAAGGACAGCTCCAAAATAGTGGCACTTCGCAAGCTGGACAGAAAGGCAAAGCTTCCCGCAACGATCTTTACGTTCACATTTGGCATCATATCCTCTCTCGTGCTTGGCACTGGAATGTGTCTCGCCATGCAGGTCATCGGCAGCGGAACGATCATGATGGTCTTGGGAATAATTATCGGAATTATAGGAATCATCGGTTGTGCCGTAAACTATCCTATATACAAAAGAATTCTTGAAAACGGCAAAAAGAAATACGCTTTTGAGATAGTAGAGCTTGCAAAAGAGATAAGCGGAGTAAAATAATCTATTAAAGGGGTAACGTCTTATGAACAAAAACGAAAGTAAATATTTCAATACTGCCATAAAAATGGACGAAGCCCTCATTACGCTTCTTGAAAAAAAGGACTTTGAGTATATAACCATTAAGGAGATCTGCTCTGTGGCGGGAGTAAATCGCTCCACATTCTATCTTCACTACGAAAATACCTGCGATCTCCTAAAGGAAACCACCGGATATATCATCGACAAGCATCTTGCTTACTACGAGCTTGATAAACAGAGCATGTCCTTGCAATTTGAAGGCTGTGAGAAGGGTGACCTAATATTTATAACCGAAAAATATCTTACCCCATATCTGACCTTCATTAAAGAAAATCAGCGAATATTCAAGGTTTCTATAAGACACTTTAATTCCTTTAATATGGGTGAGGTGTATGACCGAATGTTCAATCATATTTTTAATCCCATTCTCGACCGCTTCCACGTTCCTGAGAGCTCACGCCCCTACGTAATGAAATTCTATTTGACCGGCGTGTTTGCCGTGATAATGGAATGGCTTGACAAAAATTGCTCCGACGAGATCGACTCAATTTCCAAGATAATCGCCGATTGCGTTATGGGAGAAAGAAATATAAATGGATAAAACGCTGAAAATCGCCATATTGAGCTTAGTATCAAATGTAGCATATAGTGCTTACAACATCGTTTTCGGCGTGCTGACACACTCCTGGTGGCTTCTCGCTGTCGGATTGTATTTCGTGATTTTAAGCGTGGTGCGATTCGTGGTGATATTAAGTAAAAAAAGCAGTCGCTTGTCTGCCAAATTTACGGGTGGGATGCTTATAGCCCTATCCCTACCGCTTGCAGTGACGGTCATTCTTTCGGTCATCAGCGACAGAGGACACAAATTTCACATGATAGCCATGATAGCCATCGCAACCTACGCCTTTACAAAGATCACGTTAGCAACTATTAATCTTATCAAATCGCGACACAGCGCGTCGGGGCAAATGATAGCACTGCGGAATATATCCTTTGCAGACGCCTTCGTTTCAATCTTCTCTCTGCAACGCTCTATGCTTGTAACCTTCGAGGGGATGACAAACGCCGAAATAACGATTATGAACGCATGCACCGGAAGCGCCGTATGTGTTATCGTATTTTTGCTGGGACTTAATCTTCTGGCAAACAAAAAGTTTCTCTTTAAATCTCTAAATACGCAAAACAGCGAAGGGTAACCCTTCGCTGTTTTTGTTTCAAATTTTGATTTGTCGGTGGGTTGTACGACACCCTAAACCGCAGGGGAGGGGCTTGCTCCTTCCGTTGCGTCAATTTAAAATTATCGTTCACGGGACGTCGAGGCGCCGTCCCCTACGATCGCGAAATTGTTCAAAATCCTTCTACGGTAAATGAATTCGCAAACGTTTAAAACCGTAGGGGACGGCGCCCTCGACGTCCCGT
>JAZOMF010000009.1:0-2479 GCA_045653805.1 Eubacteriales bacterium | reverse complement strand
ATTTCAAATTCGTAGGGGACGGCGCCCTCGACGTCCCGCTCGTTGAATTTAAATGTTCGTTAACGGGAGGAGCAAGCCCCTCCCCTACGGCGTATGGTGTCGCCCATCTCACCGATAAATTGCAATTTATCTTTTCTCCCTTATCATCTCTCGGAGTGCCTCCAGCGCTTTATCAAGACCACCTACCTCATCAATAAGCCCATACTCCACCGCTTCCCTGCCCTCGATTATTGAGCCAACGTCGGTCGCCATCATATCGGGGCGCATCATCAGTTCGTAAATCTTCTCCTTCTCCGCTCTGCTGTGTGCGCAGATAAAATCAATTATCCGCTTCTGCATCTCGCGAAAATAGGTAAATGTCTGGGGCACGCCCACCACAAGACCGTTAATTCTGACAGGGTGAATAGTCATTGTCGCGCTGGGCACGATAAAGCTCTTTTTTCCCGAAACCGCCAATGGCACGCCGATAGAATGTCCTCCGCCAAGCACCACCGAAACGGTGGGCTTTTTCATTGACGCGATGACCTCGGCAATCGCCAATCCTGCCTCCACGTCACCGCCCATGGTGTTCAGCAGTATCAGTACGCCGTCAATGTCCTCGTCCTGCTCAATGGACACCAGCATGGGCAAGACGTGCTCGTATTTGGTCGCCTTCTGCCCCTCGGGAAGAATATAATGCCCCTCTATCTGTCCGATTATAGAGAGACAATGTATCGTTTCATCCCTGTTTTTTGCCACAACGCCGCCGCTCTCCTCGATTACGTCGATTTCGGTCAGCTTTCGGTCGTTTATGCTCTCATTTCCCGTCTCTTTTGCTTTTTTATTCTCATTACCCAACATAAAATCTCCAATCCGTACAAAACACTTCAATTCTGCACTCTGCACTCTGCACTCTGCATTTATATTAGTTTTGCCAATAAAAAACTCTAATAATCATCGACATTTATTTAAAATATATCTTTACAAATGGCGCAAAATGTGATAAAATGTAGGAGAATGGGGTCTTAATGCCCCAAGTAAGGTTTATTTTAAAATTCATATAAGTGAGGTAACAAGAAATGGAAAAGAAAGTCCTCGTTGAAACAAGCGCGAGACACATCCACTTGACCGACGAAGCTGTTGCGATCCTCTACGGCGCAGACGCTAAGCTCGAGCCCAAGAAGATGCTCTCCCAGCCCGGTCAGTTCGCGACCGCCAACGAAAAGATCAAGGTAGTAGGCCCCAAGGGCGAGCTTATGCTCTCCGTACTCGGCCCTACAAGAAAGGCTAATCAGGTTGAGCTCTCCTACACCGACGCAAGAGCTCTCGGTCTTAAGAACGTTCCCGTCCGTGAGTCCGGCGCAGTTGAAAACACCCCCGGCTGTAAGCTCGTAGGCCCCTGCGGTGAACTTGACATCGCTGAAGGTTGCATTATCGCTATGAGACACATCCATTTCGATACCGCTACCGCTAACGCTATGGGAATTTCTGACAAGCAGATCGTTAAGGTTAAGATCGACAGCGGCAGAACCACCATCTTCGACGACGTTGTTTGCCGTGTTTCCGATTCCTACGCTCCCGCTATGCACATCGACACCGACGAGTGCAACGCTTGCGCTGCATTCGGCGAGGTCTACGGCGAGATCATTACG
The DNA here is from genome assembly GCA_045653805.1 of Eubacteriales bacterium. Taxonomy (GTDB): domain Bacteria; phylum Bacillota; class Clostridia; order Oscillospirales; family CAG-272; genus SVTX01. The sequence continues at coordinate 848 of JAZOMF010000009.1, read as the reverse complement.
GATTAACCTACTTTCTTTGGGAAAGAAAGTAGGCAAAGAAACTTTCCAAAATCGTGTGGAGACAAATTAAATTGATTATCTATCCCTCGATGGTGAAGTTTTTCTTGCACCGAAAGTAGGCAAAGAAACTTTCCGAAATCGTGTGGAATAAATTTTAATTCAAAATCTATCCCTCGATGATAGAGATTTTCTTAGCTTAGAAAAGTAGGCAAAGAAACTTTCCGAAATCGTGTGGAATAGGTTTTAAATCAATGCTTATCCCTCGATGGTAAAGTTCGTTTTAAAAAAGTTTGCCGAGCGCAAACTAACTATTAAATTAAACTAACAAAAGATCGAGATAAAATTTTCAAAGACAAGGCGCACCGGAAAAAGCAAAGTGAAGGCGTAGTTCCCTACGTCGAACTGCTTTTGAGGAGCAACACAGTATTTGGAAATTTTAGCCGATCCGAAAAGAATAAAAGGAGAACAAAAATATGAACAATGTTAGTGAATTCCCTTACGCACAGAGTTTGGAAGTTCAGCACATGTGCGTAGTTAAAAAGGGTTGCGACCACGGTCCTGCTCCCCTTCCCGAGGAGGGCAAGTGGATCCAGGCAAAGCAGATTTCCGACATTTCCGCATACACCCACGGTGTGGGCTGGTGTGCACCTCAGCAGGGCGCGTGCAAGCTTTCTCTTAACGTTAAGAACGGTATCATCGAGGAAGCACTCGTTGAGACCATCGGATGCTCCGGTATGACTCACTCCGCTGCTATGGCTGCAGAGATCCTTCCCGGAAAGACCATCCTCGAGGCTCTTAACACTGACCTTGTATGTGATGCAATCAATACGGCTATGCGTGAGCTTTTC
>JAZOMF010000008.1:0-26073 GCA_045653805.1 Eubacteriales bacterium | reverse complement strand
AAACGATTGCCAATTTGTTTGCCGTAGAAGGTGTTTTAACGATTTCAAATTCGTAGGGGACGACGTCCTCGGCGTCCCGCTCGTTGAATTTAAATGTTCGTTAACGGGAGGAGCAAGCCCCTCCCCTACGGCGTATGGTGTCGCCCCTCTCACCGATAAACATCAATTTGTAAAACAAAAAACGGCGACTTTGTCGCCGTTTTTTCATATCTTTATTAACTTAATAACCGCTTCGAGGCAGGTCTCTCCTGCTTCGTTGAGGGTACGCATTTCAATGCTGCCGTCCTCCCCCATTTCGCCGCGAGTTATCGTCAAGGTTGCGCCGAGGCGGGATTCTTTGAGATAGGTCAGCGACATAGCACCCACGGTGTATGCCGTGCTGTCGGCGGTCATCTCGTCAAGATGGTCGCAGAGCATATCGGGGTAGTGGGTGTTGTTCATATGCATGTTGTAGTCAATATCCGAGTAGGCAATCCTGCGCTTGCCGATCTCAAAAAGAGGGGCATCCTTGGCGATTCTTGCCTTGGGGAGCAAAACGGCGGGATCAACAGGCTCGTCATAATAGAAACAGCCGTTCAAAAAATCATAAGCGCTGGCTCTAACCATATTTTTAGTGTTAAGATCAATAAGCACCCAGGTCGTTGCCGCCTCGGCGATCTTCTCGCCGCCGCGCAGTATTTCAAAATAACGCATGAAAATAAAGCTTTTTGCTTCCTTGCACCATGTGTTGACCTCAATCTCGTCATAGGCGTGAAGTGGCTTATAAATATTCATGGAGAGCGCGCCGAGGATAAACGCCAGTCCCTTTTCGTCGCGGAGCTTTTCGAGGGGCAATCCCGAATACTCGCACTGACGGTTGGCGGTCTCCTGCATATATTCGAGGATTTTACTTGGTCTGACACAGCGATTTGCATCGGTATCGTGCCAATTGGTTTTGATTTTATTAGTAAATTTCATAATTTAAAAGTCCGTCGAAATATTCCGAATACCGCGTTGCTCCTCGAAAGCAGCTTGACGTAGGGAACTACGCCTGCGCTTTGCTTTTTCCGGTGCGCCTTGTCTTCGAAAAATTTCAACGGACTATCCTTTGCTATTTTATTGTGTTATTAAAGGGTGTTTGCAGAACCGAGAACGTTCTGGATCTTATGAGCAACCATCTTCTTAACCTCAGCGCGAGCTACGGTGAGGTAGGTTCTGGGGTCGAATACCTCGGGCTGATCGTGCATAACGCGACGGATACCTGCAGTCATAGCAAGTCGGATATCGGAGTCGATGTTGATCTTACAAACTGCCATAGACGCTGCCTTGCGGAGCTGCTCCTCGGGGATGCCAACTGCATCGGGAAGCTTGCCGCCGATAGCGTTGATCTCCTGAACGTACTCCTGAGGAACGCTGGAAGCACCGTGAAGAACGATGGGGAATTGAGGCAGTCTCTTCTCGATCTCCTCGAGAATATCGAAGCGGAGAGGGGGAGGAACAAGGATACCCTGCTCGTTTCTGGTGCACTGCTTGGGAGTGAACTTGTATGCGCCGTGGGAGGTGCCGATAGAGATAGCGAGGGAGTCAACGCCGGTTCTGGTAACGAACTCCTCAACCTCCTCGGGACGGGTGTAGGAGGTGTGCTCTGCAACAACGTCATCCTCAACGCCTGCGAGAACGCCAAGCTCACCCTCAACAACTACTCCGCGCTCGTGCGCGTACTCAACTACCTTTCTGGTGAGGGCGATGTTGTCCTCGAAGGAGTGGTGAGAGCCGTCGATCATAACGGAGGTAAAGCCGCCGTCGATACAAGCCTTGCAGATCTCGAAATCTGCGCCGTGGTCAAGGTGGAGAGCGAGGTCAACGCCGCTGTCCTTAATAGCCGCATTTGCGAGAGCGAGGAGGTACTCCTGCTTTGCATATTTACGCGCGCCGGCGGAAACCTGAAGGACTACGGGGGAGCGGAGCTCGCCTGCAGCCTCGGTGATAGCCTGAACTATCTCCATATTGTTGATGTTGAAAGCGCCGATAGCGTAGCCGCCCTCGTAAGCCTTCTTGAACATTTCTTTTGTGTTAACAAGTGCCATTTTGTCTGCCTTTCTCGTCTGCCTATAAAACCGGTCAAAACGATATCAATTTTATTTAACTAATATATTTTATCACAATTATTCGGGAAAATCAATAGGAAACGTCAATATTTTTATTAAAAAGCGGATTATGAATGGTGTGACGTTTGAAAATCACAAAAAATCACCAAAATAGGGCGGACATCCTAAAAGATGCCGCCCGAATCCCTTATCCTAAAATTCCTCCCTGCGCCTCGGTACCTTCGTATGCATCCCCTACAGATGCCACTGCGCCTTGGGGAATATCGGTCTCTTGTGAGCCTCCTGTAACTCCAATTTCTCCGCCCAGTCCAAAGCTGACCGCTATGGCGCTATTGACTCTGGACATAACAGCGCTGTCAAGATGTCCCATCTTTTCCTTGAGGCGGCGCTTGTCAAGTGTTCGTATCTGCTCAAGCAGAATGACAGAGTCTTTGGCGAGCCCCATTTTGTCGGCGTGAACGTCGATGTGTGTGGGCAGTCTGGTTTTGCCCATGCGAGAGGTGATGGCGGCGGCAATCACCGTGGGGCTGTAACGGTTGCCAACGTCGTTCTGTATAATAAGTACCGGACGAAGTCCGCCTTGCTCGCTCCCCACCACCGGGCTCAGATCTGCATAAAATATATCTCCTCGTCTGATGTTTGTCAGCATTTTCAAAATATTCCTTTCGCTTGATTGCTTCTGCGGCACCGCAGTGAGAGTTATACCGTCAGGAATATTCTTGCCGCAGATAGCGGGCTTTTAATCAAAATTCGAAAAATAAATCAAATCTTTGAGAGGCGCCCATTCGACAAAAAATGCCTCTCTGCTTATATTTTATGCGAATGCTTGAGGCGATGTTATTTTGACGACCTCTTTTGAGACTGTGAGAATATAAAATTAACCGCCCTTTACTTGACTTTTTTAGTCTTTTGATGTATTATATATAAATAAGTGTTTATTTTATATATAAGTAGAATAATTTGGAGGTGAATTTAATGAGTATGAACACCGAAGGTGGTTCTAAAATCGACTCTGGAATCAACTCTAAAGTTAATATTGCAAAGCAAGACAAGAAAAGGGAGAGCTTTGGCAAGCGTTTTCTCAAAAAGCTTGTGCCGTCGGCTCTCTTGGCACTGGCAATACCGCTTACGGTATGTGTGTTTGGGCCTTTTGATATATACTTGGGAAATATGGGGGAGTTTCGTTATTCTCTTATAGATTTTCTGCCACTTTGCGCTGTTGCGGCGTTTCTTGTTGCGGCTATTATATTTGGGCTTCTGCTCATTGTCAAGGGTAAGGCTTATCATATAATTTCCGGCTTTGTTTTAGGTTCGTCTATTCTGCTTTTTGCTCAAAGAAGCTTTATGAATATGGGCGTAGATGCCCTTGTTGGCGACGGCGTGGGAACTCACGGAGTTGACGTTTTTTCGTTGATATTAAACACTGCAATATGGGTACTGGGAGTAGGCGGTGCGATCGCCGCTGCGGTTATCCTTTCCAAAAAGCACGGAGAGATAATCGAAACCGTCACCATTATTGCTATGATAACCCTTATTGGAATGCAGGGCGTTAGCATGGTGATATATTCCTTGACTACCGACGTTTGGGCGAAGGCGGATCAGCGCAATCAAACAACAGACGTGCTTTCCTTTGATGGCATAGATAGCTTCGCCAAAGAGAATAACGTTGTAGTATTCATAGTTGACCGCTTTGATGCCTCTTACTACGAAAAAATGCTTGAATCGGATCCTGAGTTCTTCGATGAGCTTGACGGATTTACCTATTATAACGATTATACCAGCCTCTATTGCCGAACCTATCCCGCAGTTGCATCTATACTGACCGGAAAGGATAACGATTTTTCGTCAACACGAATCGATTATTTCAATAATGCATACAGCGATGGAGGCTGTCTTGGAGTGTTGAAGAAAAACGGATATGCCATAAACCTATATACTAAGCAGTATTACGCTTATGAAAGCGCCTCGGTAATGGATGCTTACGTGGATAACGTGGCTAAGGTTTCGGGATATTATATCGATGAGCCTGTGCTTTTGTCCTTCGATATGATAAGACTTTCATTCTCCGGATATCTTCCCTTCTTTGCCAAGGGTGCTATGGGGTATATGAGCACTCCTGCGTTCAATGATCACGCCGTATATGAGCTGGCGAACAAAGAGGGAAATAAAGATGTAGTTCCCTATGACTCCGATTTGAAAACCGTATACGACAAGATATGCGAGTCTGAATTCGCCACGGTTGATCTGAGAGGAAGGTTTACCTTTATTCACATTGACGGTTGTCACACTCCTATTGAGTATGGTGAAAATTGGGAGCCTGCCATCGAATACGATACCGACGTTGCTATCAAGCTGAATTTCGCGATCATATATAAATATATTGAAGAAATGAAGCGACTTGGAATCTACGACGATGCTACCATAGTTATTACGGGCGACCACGCGAATGCCGTCAGTGACTACACTATTATCGGCGGAGAAGGCGAGATCGAGGCCGAGAGTGATGGTAACGACGAAAGAGCGGTAACTGACGGGGAAGAGGAAAGGGACAGTGGAACCCGTGTAACGTCGATGTTCTTCAAGAGAAGCGGAGATAGCGAAACTCCTTTGGCTACATCGTCTGCTCAGGTTTCTCAGGATGAGCTTTGGAATACAATATTTGAGTCCGAGGGTCTTATGGGTGCCAAGAACGGCGAATCATTTTTTGACATTCCCGAGGGAGAAGACAGAGAAAGAAGATATCTGCTCCAGATCACCGCTAAACCTGCGGTGAATGGGTTGCAACAGGACCAAATAGTTGAATACAAGATAGTCGGCACCGCCAACGATCCCGAAAACTGGGAGATCGTGGATCGTATCGACGTTGAGAACTTGTATAAGTGATTTTGGAGGCAAAAATGGATCAGATCTTATATTATATATGTATTCCCTTGGGAATGCTTATGAAATGGCTTTGGCAGCTGGTAGGGGATTATGGCTTTGCGATCATCCTCTTTACCTTGGCTACAAAGCTCGTGCTGTTGCCCGTTTCCGTATGGATTCATAAAAATTCCATACAAATGGTAAAAATACAGCCCGACATTAATATGATCAAGGTAAGACACTACGGAGACGGCGATACTATTGCCGATGAGCAGGCAAAGCTCTTCAAAAAGGCAAATTATCACCCTATGCTGTCGCTTGTTCCTTTGGCGTTGCAGATAATTCTGCTTTTGGGCGTTGTATTTATCATAAATCACCCCTTGAGCTACATTTTCGGTGTTGGTGACGGAACGGTGCTCGCTTTGGCGGAGCATTTGAGCCTTAATACAGAAAGCTCCTCGTTCCAGCTTTTAATAGTTGATGCAATCAAGAACGGAGCTCTGACGGCTGAGAGCGTCGTTGCAGGTGTTGACGAGGCGACCCTTGGTGGAATAGTTAAGAGCGTGCTTGCTTTTGACCTTGATTTCTTCGGTATCAATCTTTCGGTAATTCCTACCTCGGGCTGGAGCTGGTACGCGCTGGTTCCCGTGGTAGCGGGACTTTCCTCCTTTGTGCTTTGCTTTACGCAAAACATCTCCAACGTGCTTCAAAGTGAGCAGAGTAAGTTTAACCAGTATGGCGTAATGGCGTTTTCCATCGCCCTTTCGGTCGTGCTTGGATGCATCGTTCCTGCCGGTACGGCGTTCTATTGGATACTCGGCAACCTCTTCTCGGTAGCCCAGATGTACATTCTTAATGCTATCATCAATCCCAAAAGGTTCGTTGACTACGAGGCGCTGGAAAAGAGCCGCCGTGAGCTTAAAAAGATCGAAGCTCTTGAGCCCGCCAAGAAAAAGGATGCCGCGTGGAAGGAAGAAAGAAGACGCGAGAAGCAGGATTACAAGAGATTCTTCAAGATAATCAACAAGCATCTCGTTCTCTACACCGAAAAGAGCGGATTTTATAAGTATTACAAGAGGCTTATCGAGGAGCTGACCTCTCGCTCCAACATCACCATTCACTACGTTACAAATGACCCGAATGACGTGATATTTGAGGTTGCAAAGACCAACACACAGATCAAGCCCTACTATATCGGACTAAAAAAGACGATCCCTCTGATGATGAAAATGGAGGCGGATATGGTGGCCATGACCACCCCCGACCTTGACAAGTATTATCTCAAAAAGTCAATTATGCAGAAGGATATTGAGTACGTTTACGTTCCCCACGCGCTGATGAGCATGCACATGGGAATGAAGGAGGGCTCGCTTGATGCCTTTGATACCGTTTTCTGCGCGGGCGAGCATATAAAGCGCGAGGTGGAGGCGACCGTTAAGCATTACGGGCTTGCGGAAAAGACCCTCGTTGAGTTCGGTTATCCTCTGGCAGACGACCTTATTGCGATTGGAGAGCAGGAAAGAGCAACTCACAATACAGGCGGCAGAAAAGAAATTCTCATCGCTCCTACGTGGAATGAGGACAATATTCTTGATTCCTGTATTGACGAAATGCTTGAAAAACTGCTTTCCGACGAGTATCATATCACCGTGCGACCTCACCCCGAGTACGTAAAGAGATACGGCTACCGTATGCAAGCAATCGTGGACAAGTGGCAGGATAAGGTGGGCGAGGGGCTTACCTTTGAGCTTGATTTCTCAAGCAATTCTTCCATCTATTCCTCTGACCTTATGATAACCGACTGGTCTGGTATCTCCTTTGAATACAGCTTTGCAACCAAGCGCCCGGTGCTTTTCGTCAACACAAAGATGAAGGTGCTCAACCCCAACTGGGAGAACATCGGTTGCGAGCCTATTGAGATCACCCTGCGCGACGAGATCGGTATCTCCATCGAGAAGAGTGACGTTGCAAACGTGGATAAATACGTCTCGGATATGTTCGGGCGCTCGGGCGAATTTGAAGAGAAGATCGATGCGGCGCTCCACAAGGCGGTCTACAACGTAGGCTCGGGAGCTAAGGTGGGAGCAAAGTACATTCTCACCAGTATAGCTGCCAAAAAGAAGAAAAACTAACGGTTTTTTGTACTATTTACAAAAGAATTTTAAAACCTTGTGTTTTAGAATATAAATTTTATTGGAAAGGAGGATACATATTATGTTCTCTGTTAATGCTCTTAGCGCTCTTGAGGGACTTTTTGCCGGTGGAAGCACTTTTCTTCCTATTATCATCGGTGGCGCAGCACTTGCTTTCGTTTTCGTTCTTCTGATCGTTACTACCATTCTTCGCAACGTTAAGAAGGCAGCTAAGAATGCAGCTATGGGTGCAGCAGTTGCAGCCGTAGTTAAAAAGAAGAAGGATAAGAAAGAGAAGAAGAATAAGGAGGAGGAGAAGTAATCTCGATCCCCGAAAAAGTCGCAATTTCCCGTGAATTTATACTGTTGACAAATTAACGAATATGTGTTATAATGTTTGACGGTATAAAAAAGCCTTGTTTTCGAGGCGAAAGGGAGGATTTCGACATGTTTCTTTTTCAGTTAGCACAAGGTATATTTGAGATAAATTCGCTTTACATCGATCCTACGGCTACGACAATACTCGCCACCTCTATAAGCGGTATCGTTATCGCGGTTGGAGCAACTGCAGTTATTCTTTGGAGAAAAGCAAAGAAGAAGGCAGCTCTTTTACTTAAAATAAACGAAAATGCAAACAAAGAGGTTGAAGAGGATTTGGTGATCAAAGACGATGCCGACGAGGCGGAGGATAGTGCCAAGGTTGAAGAGAGCGTTGGCGCTGATAACGAATGATCTCAAAGCCTAAAAATCCCCCTCGGGGAATAGCGTGATACTCTTAACGGAGTATCACGCTAGTTCTATTCGCTATTCGGCGAGTGATATTGCTTCGCAGTGATATTCGGCTTACGCCGAGTGGTATTCGCTGCGCGAGTTTAGCGGCGAATAGAATACCACTGAAGCCGTAGGCTTCAATATCACTTTTGCGCAGCAAAAATATCACTCTTTGCGCAAGCAAAGAATATCACTGTAAAAAAGCAGAAAAGAGAGAGTCTTACGGAATTTTGTTTCCGCAGCACACTCTCTTCTGTTTTTATCGTCGGTTTCGCATTTGTTTTACAAACGCCTCGGGCTATGCCCATACCCCTATTTTGTTTCTCCGATAAGGACAGCACCCTATTGTCTTCTTTTGTTAAAGCAACACAAAACCAACAAAGTAAGGTTATATATAATATAAATGAAAGAAAAATAAGGCTAAACGGACTAAACAGTCTGTCGAGCCTTATTTTTGGTATGATAAATTGATGTTTATCGGTGAGAGGGGCGACACCATACGCCGTAGGGGAGGGGCTTGCTACTCCCGTTAACGAACATTTAAATTCAGCGAGCGGGACGCCGAGGACGTCGTCCCCTACGAATTTGAAATCGTTAAAACACATTCTACGGTAAACAAATTGGCAATCGTTTAAGACCGTAGGGGACGGCGCCCTCGACGTCCCGTTACAAATGATTTATAATTAGCGAAACGGCGGGAGTAAACCCCCGCCCTACGGTTTTATGGTGTCGTAATCTCACCGACAAATCAAAATTGAAACTCCACCATCGAGAGATAAATGTCGAATTTAATTCAACGTCACACGATAATTGAAGTTTCTTTGCCTACTTTCTTTTCAAAGAAAGTACGGCCGATAAATCAAAATTTGAAATCTAATTACTCCTCGTATTCCAGCAATAGGTTGTGCTGCACCGCCATAGCATCCCAGGTCTCGCGATCTACGTTGCCCGTGAGGGGGATCCCGTTTCGCTTCTGAAAATCTCTCACCAGCGCGGCGGTGTCTTCACCGTAAATATCGCTACCCTCGTCGGGGAGCTTTTGAAAGAAATAAAGCCTTTCGAGCTGACTCAAAAGAAAGTTTACCGTGGCGGCAAGATAGCCGCGGTCGCCCTGCTTTATCACGAATCCCAGGGGGTATCGGGGAAAGAGAGAGAGCATAGCGGGCGGCGAATTTTCGGTTATCGACTTGTCATATTCAGCTTTCAATACGTCCCAAGTTGCTCTATCCACCGTTCCTGTGACGGGGAGTCCTCTGGTTTCTTGAAATTTTATAAGCGCATCGCGGGTTGCGCTATCCCATATTCCGTCAAGCGGCACGGAGCCCGGCTCTCCCAACCCTTTATCGTGAAAGGTGAGATGGCGCAGATATGTCTGAGTATTTAAAATGGCATCGCGCTCAAAATCGTTAGGTGTCATATCCTTCTCCTTTCTTACTGGCCCACACTGAATCCGGGGAATTGCCCCTCTCGGAGCCTGTTTCCGTTATAAAGATCACTGTAAAGATCGGTAATGCCGCCCCACGCGACAGGCCCGACAACTCCCGTGGCAGGGATGCCGTAGTAATTTTGAAATGCCACTACCGCCTCTTGTGTTCTCGTGCCGAAATAACCGGTGGGATTGACCGAGGGTATCTCTGTGATGTAATTTGAAATGTAGTTGAGGTATTCTTGAAGAACACGCACCGAATCGTCCTCAACTCCTATGCGCAAAAACACTCCGGGAAAGGGAATAACGTTGCCCTCAACGTATCGGAGCGGAATTGTGGACACTATACCGATATAGGCATTGTAAATTGCGCGCCAGGTGTCCTCTCCAACTACACCGTCGGGGGTCAGACCGAATTCTCTTTGTGCCGCGCGGACTGCATCTGTTGTTCCTTGCCCGAAAATTCCGTCCACCGAAACGCGGGGAATCGACGAGTAAAAATCAGAGAGATAGCTCAAATAATATTGAAGTGCGCTAACCCCGATGTTGTTGTCGCCCTCTCGCAAAACTCCGGGGAATTGCGCCGTCACTTCTTCAAGAGAGATGCCCTCGGAATTGAGGTCGTTTAGTCGCTTGACGCTGTTGTATATTTTTTGAACCGTGTACCAGGTTCCAATGCCGACTATGCCGTCGGGAGTCAGATTAAAGGTGCGTTGAAATTCTTTTACCGCTTCTTCCGTGTCAAAGGAAAATACGCCGAAAGGGGGATTTATCTTTGGAATTGCAGGGTAGTTGTCGGAAATGCGATTGAGACGAATTTGCAGAGTGCGCACGTCGTCTCCCGTACTGCCAAGCTGTAAAGGATAGGAGGGCAGGCTTGCGGTCTGTCCTCCCACGGGCGCGCCTGTAACTATGTCGATGTTGTTGCCGTAATAGTAAGTAAGAATTTCGTAGGGAGTAAGTCCTTGCTCCGCGAGAGAAACGCTACCCCATTGGGAAAGACCGTTGCACTGAATTTCTATTCCGTCGCAGTATTGGGCGTAAAGAGGCTCTACAAAGCCTTGACGGCTGATGTAGCTTGTGAAAAGCTCGCGGGCGATCCTTTGAACGTTCTCAAAAAGATCTCTTCCGTTGACAAAGGATTGGTCGATTGCTATACTGTTGGTGATGTCAAAATCATATCCTCGTGAGCGATAAAACTCGGTGTAAATTCGATTCAAAGCGAATGAAATCTGTGCGTACACGTTTGCACGGATGGCGTTTTCGGGCCAGGTCGGATAAATTTCGCTGGAAGCCACGTTGGCGATGTAGTCAACGAATGGCACGGTCACGTTTGGCGCGTTTGAGTCTGGCGACCCCAAGTGTACCGTGATAAATTCGGGTATTATAGGCGTGTTTGCTTCTCCTGTCATATTAGTTGCCTCCTTCCTTGCGGTCGCTTTCGGTCAACTCCAAAAAGGGGTCTTCGGTCTCAAAAAACATGTTGTCCTCTACGGTGAAGTTGTCGGTCTGTCCGTTATCGGGCAGAGGGATCATATCGGCGTTTTGAATTGCGGTTATGCCCTCGAAAATCGGCGCGTTGGTGTAATACTGCTGATAATATCCCGGCTTGGTGACACTTAAATTATAGGTAAGATAGCTTTTTCCATTTCCGGGCGACATCGAAAGCTCGCGAGGGGGCGCGGGGAGAGCAAAGCGCTCAGTAAGTCCCGATGCACCTGTCTTATAGGTGGCGATAATATCTCCTCTGCCGCTTTCAAACTCGGGATCATAATTATGCACCGTCACGATAGCCCCCTCAAGAGGTATCGCTCCTCTCGCCGTTGTAACACGGACGATCATATATCCGTAGCCTGTATTGTTTTGGTTGTTCATCTCTTGCCTCCGTTCTGTTTGAGTCCTGCTATAAAAATATGCATTCAAAAAGAGATTGGTGAAAAATAGAGAAATTAGACAAAAACTTTTAAAAAACTTCTCAAAAAGTATTGACAAGAAGGTAAAATAATGATATAATAATTCCACTTGTGAAATCACTGCCAACTAACAGTGAAATAATTTTGTGAGGTAAAATGAAATGAAAGAAGCAATTCAGCCCAAGTACGAAGTGTGCGTAATCAAGTGCGCATGCGGCGAGACCGTTGTTACTAAGTCCACTAAGGGAAGCGAGATCAGAGTAGAAGTTTGCTCCAAGTGCCACCCCTTCTTCACCGGCAAGCAGAAGTTTGTTGATGCAGGTGGACGTGTTGATAAGTTCAAGAAGAGACTCGAGAACTTCAAGAAGTAATTCGGATCATTCCGCATCGTGGGCAGACTATGCTTTGCCCGCATATAAAGATTGCGCCGTGTTTTTACACTGCGCAATTTTTTTATACTTGTGTTTTTGTTCCTTTTTTCTCTTTTTTGAGGAAAAAGAGAAAAAAGGAACCGAAAAAAGAGAAAAACCTTTTCAAAAGATGAAAAGTTGTTAATAATACCATTTATTGAAAGTTTTGGGAATTCTTAAAACCTTTTTCCAAAAAGGTTTTAAGCCGCCGGAGGCAGAAAGAAACGTATGAAAAAAAATGATATAAAGACAAAAGCGGTGCTGGTTTGCATCGTTACGGATAGAGGAGACGCCGAGGAGGTAGAGAAGTCGGTCTATGAGCTGGGTCAGCTTTTGGACACCGCGGGCGGCGAGACCTTTGCCGTTGTTATACAGAATAAGAGCACGCCCGACCCGAGAACGCTTATCGGTAAGGGCAAGGTGCAGGAGATAGGCGAGCTTTGTGCAAATAACGGCGTCAAGTTGGTAGTGTTTGACGAGGAGCTTTCTCCCGCGCAGATAAGAAACCTTGAGGACGATATAGGCAACGACGTTCACGTAATCGACCGTTCTATGCTCATTCTTGATATTTTTGCGCTCCACGCGGTCAGCGGTGAGGGTAAGTTACAGGTCGAGCTGGCACAGCTGAAGTACAGCGCGCCCAGACTTATCGGTAAGGGCTCGGAGCTTTCCCGTCTGGGTGGCGGAATCGGTACGAGGGGCCCCGGTGAATCAAAGCTGGAGAGCGACCGCCGACACATCAAGAGACGAATAGTGGCACTTGAAGAGGAGCTTGAAAAGCTTGCAAATACAAGAAAGACTATGAGAGCGGCGAGAGATCGCAGCGGTCTTAAAAAGGTGGCTATCGTGGGATATACCAATGCAGGTAAGTCTACTCTGCTCAACTATTTGACCGATGCAGGCATCCTTGCCGAGGACAAGCTTTTTGCGACCCTTGACCCCACCACGAGAAAGTTTACTCTTCCCGGTGGCGAGACGGTTTTGCTTACCGACACCGTTGGATTTATCAAAAAGCTGCCTCACCATCTGGTTAATGCTTTCCGTTCCACCCTTGACGAGGCGGTATATTCCGATATTATAATGATAGTAATTGACGCCAGCGACCCCGAGTATCTCTCCCAGCTTGAATGTACCGAGCAGACCTTGGAGGAGCTTGGAGCAGGCGACAAGCCTATTCTTTACGTCTTTAACAAGTGCGACAGAGGCACTTATGATAATCCTATCATCGACCGCACCAAGGAGAGACAGCAGGTAGTCCATATCTCCGCAAAGACCGGAGAGGGATGCGATAAGCTTGCCGAAATGCTCCAGGAGATCGCCAACGGCGGCAAGTGCTCGGTGGTGTTTAAGATACCCAATGCCGAGCAGGGCGCGATGAATATCCTCTATCGTGAGGCGACCATCGAGGATGTTGATTATGGCGCGGAATACGTTACCGTTAAAGCGATAGTTGACGCTAAGGTTCGCGGAATGCTGAAAAAATATGATACAATGCTTCCCGACGAGAAAGAAGATTTTTGATATGCAGAATAAAATTCAATCTTTTAATGATTTCCTTCAAAAATTAGTTGGTTTGGAATTGTTCTATGGCATTAAAGCTCCTGATCTTCATTTTTATGATTTAGGCTTTGGTTGTCCCGTTGAATCAGAATCGTACGATCAAACCAAAAGAGTTTTGTCGCCCTATATACTCCACGCCACGTGTGATTTTGAGATTGTTTGGAAAAACAATTCTCATGTTGATAGTTTTAATTGTGAAACACACAAAGAGTTTTTCGACCATTATTTCTTGACACAGTTAAAGGGCTTAATCATTGAACACGTCACATTAAAAAACAACAATGAATTGAATTTGCATTTAAAAAATTGCTGTATTACATTTTCTCCTTTTAATGACGATGTTGAATCGTGGCGAATATTTTCCACCATTGACAAAGAAGCTCCGCACTTGGTTGCAAGCTCAATAAAAATTGACTTTGAATGATTTTATTGGAGTATATTCAAATATACAATTTTTGATAAACAAAGCCAATTTTTTAAAAGTTTTTGAAATCAAGAAACTTTTCTCAAAAAGTTTCTTGCGGGTTCAGGGCAGAGCCCTGCTAAGAAAGGATAAGTATGGCGACAGAAACACCCGAGCTTTACACCACTTTAGCGAGTGAGGGAAGCGACGAATTTGAAGAAAAACGCTCGATATTCATCGGTCACGCCAAGCACATTACAAGCGAGGACGAGGCGATGGAATTTATCAAGGCAAAGAAAAAAGAATATTCCGATGCTACGCATAATTGCTGGGCGTATCTTCTCAAGGGAGGAATCGTTGCCCGTTATTCGGATGACGGAGAGCCGCAGGGAACAGCAGGTGTGCCGATGCTGGAGGCGATACGCAAGAGCGGAGTAGAGGATTGCGTGGTAGTAGTCACCCGATACTTTGGCGGAATTTTGCTTGGCGCGGGCGGACTTGTGAGAGCTTATTCTCACGGAACGAGCGTAGCACTTGCGGCGGCGAAGGTGGTCACTTATGAAAAATACACCGAAATGCAGCTTGATTGTTCCTATTCCGATTACCAGAAATATTCGGTTATATTGCCTACTTTTGGCGCGATAATTGATGATACCGACTTCTCGGACAAGGTGGTTATCCGCTTTGCAATAAAGGAGACCGTTGTTGATAAGCTGGTTTTAAAGATAACCGAGATGTCGGGCGGCAGAAATAAGCCCGAGATGGTGGGAGAGAGGTTTGACTTTCATGAATAAATTGTTTGATACCCACGCCCACTATTTTGATCACAAATTTGAAGAGCTTGAGGGCGGTGCAGGTGCACTTTTGACCTCTGACGAATTTTGCGAGACGGTGGGCGGAGTAATAAATGTGGGAACGACCTACGAAAGCTCGCTCCGTTGCATCAAGCAAGCTCAAAAATACGATTTTATGTATGCCGCCGTGGGAATCCACCCCGAGGATGCGCAGACCAAGTGTGCTTTGACCCCTGACGAGGAAATATCTAAAATAAGATCGTTGATCGGCGATAAGAAAGCCCAAAAAGCTAATAAAATCGTTGCAATCGGCGAAATCGGATTCGATTACTATTGGCAGCCCGTGGATAAGCCCTTGCAGTATGAATATTTCTCAAAGCAGATGGAATTGGCGAGAGAGACGGGGCTTCCGGTTATAATTCACAACCGTGACTCCCATGCAGACACATTTGATATGATCTGCCGCTACCCCGACGTTATCGGAGTGCTTCACAGCTGCTCTATGAGTGCCGAGATGGTCAAGGAAATAGTAAAACGTGGCTGGTATATCTCGTTTTCCGGTACGGTTACATTCAAAAATGCCGAAAGAGTTCGCGAGGCTTGCCGCGCAGTGCCTCTTGACCGACTTCTCATCGAGACCGATGCGCCCTATCTTGCCCCCGTGCCTTATCGCGGGAAGCTCAACAATTCAATTTTGATGCAGGAGACCTGTGCAACCGTGTCTCAAGTCCACCGTATCGGTGCCGATGAACTGGCGGATATAACCTACAAAAACGCTTGCAGATTATTCAATATAGAATAAAGTTAATTGATAAAGCCTTGTACTTGTGTGCAGGGCTTTGTTCTTTTATTACGTTAAAAAATTCAAATTTATGTGCATAATGCCTAATTTTGTGATATATATACAAAATTCCACTCGCAACTTCTACAAATCGAGCAGAAAAAATTTGCTCAAAATTCTTGAAAAGCCCTGGAAAATATAGTATAATGAATAGTGTGAATGTTTATTTATCCGTATATACGGTTAGATTTTCAATACAGCAAAATATATGAAAGGGCTCACATCGGGTGAGCAAAGGAACAAAACCATGGCTCAGTACAACACAAAACAGATCAGAAACATTGCTCTTGCAGGTCACGGCGGAAGCGGAAAGACCTCTGTTGCAGAAGCTATGCTTTACGTCAGCGGCGGAACCGACCGTCTCGGTAACGTTCCCGACGGAAATACAGTATTTGACTACGATCAGGAAGAGCAGGTAAGAAAGTTCTCTCTTGCCGCCTCCATGGCACATATTTATTGGAAAGACGTTAAGATCAACGTTATCGATACCCCCGGTTACCTCGACTTTGAGGGCGAAGTGCTTCAGGCTGCAAGAGTTGCCGATAGCGTAGTTATCTGCGTTGACGGTAAGGCAGGCATGGAAGTTGGTGCCGAGCTTGCTTGGGAAAAGGCTGAAAAGGCCGGCGTTCCTCGCGCGTTCTTTATCAACAAGTGCGATAACTACGATGCACACTTTAACGCAACCTTCGATCAGCTCCGTGAGAGATTCGGTAAGTCTCTCTGCCCCGTATTTATCCCCGTTGGTAAGAACGGTAAGGATATTACCATGATCGACCTTCTCGATATGCAGTCCTATGTATATGATGACTCCGGTAAGAGATTCCCCACCGACACCACCCCCGAGCTTGAGGCAGCTGCCGAGAGATATAAGGAAGTTCTTTGGGAGGCGGTTGCAGGTACAAGCGAAGAGCTTATGATGAAGTTCTTCGACGGCGAGCCCTTCACCAAGGAAGAGTGCGTTGAGGGCCTCCACCAGGGTATTATCGACGGTACTATCACCCCCGTATATTGTGGCGCGGCTACCAGACTTTGGGGCGTTATCGCAATGATGGATTCCATTGCGGCATCCTTCCCCCGTCACACTGCCAAGAAGGTTGAAAAGGACGTCTCCGGTGCTGACGTTGCCATAGATCTCGAGGGCGATCCCGCAATCTTCGTATTTAAGACCGTTGCCGATCCCTTCGTAGGAAAGATGTCCTTCTTCAAGGTTATGAACGGCTTTGTTAAGAAGGATTGGGTACTTAAGAATGCAAGAAGTGGCGGAGAAGAAAAGCTGGCTCACATTTATATTATGAAGGGTAACAAGCAGATGGAGGTCGACGAGCTTGCCAGCGGCGATATCGGTATGGTATCCAAGCTCTCCGACACTAACACAAACGACACTCTTTCCCGCTCCGGAAAGGTTGAATATAAGAAGGTATCTTATGCTACTCCTTACTATTGCAAGGCTATGTCTCCTCTCACCGCAAAGGACGAGAGCAAGATCTCTCAGGCTATCGCTCGTATGACCGAGGAAGATATGACCCTCAAGTATGAGAACAATCCCGAGACCAAGCAGCAGCTTATCTACGCTATGGGTGACATGCACCTTACCATTCTTGCGGCTAACCTTAAGAACCGTTTCGGCGTTAATATCAAGTACGATGCTCCTTCCATTGCTTACCGTGAGAAGATCACCAAGACCGTTGACGTTGAAGGTAAGCATAAGAAGCAAAACGGCGGTTCCGGTCAGTACGGTCACGTTTGGATCAAGTTCTCTCCTTCTGAGGAAGAAGGACTTACCTTCTCCGTTTCGGTTGTAGGCGGCGCAGTTCCCAAGAACTTCAATCCTGCAGTTGAAAAGGGACTTTTGGACGCTATGCTCAAGGGTGCTTACGGCTATCCTATGACTCGCTTGGCTGCCGATCTCCACGACGGTTCTTATCACGATGTTGACTCCGATGAATTGTCCTTCAAGACAGCGGCATCTATTGCATACAAGAAGTGCCTTGAGCAGGCTAACCCCGTTCTTCTCGAGCCTGTGGGCGACCTTGATGTAACCGTTCCCGAGAGTATGGTTGGTGACGTTATGGGTGACCTTAACAAGAGAAGAAGTGCGGTTATGGGTATGGATGCTGTTGAGGGCAGACCCGGCTACACCACTGTACATGCTATGGCTCCCAAGGCAGAGCTTGCAGACTATCCTATCGTTCTCCGCGCTATGACCCAGGGTCGCGGCGTGTTTGAGTACAACGTAACCGGATACGACACAGTTCCCCAGAACGTAGCACAGAAGGTTACTGCGAAGTAATTGAATTTGAATTTAAGAGGCGAGCCGTCAGGCTCGCCTCTTTTGTTGAACTCTACAAATGGAAATATATACGGGGTAAAACAAAAAGCAATATCAAACCGATTTTTCGGAATGATATTGCTTTTGATTAATTTAAGCCTTCTTTTTCTTTGTTATCAGCTTGATTACAAAGAGTGTTCCAACGGTAAGAACGATGCCGACAAGGAGGCAGATCCATGCATTGGGAACAAATCCCGCCATAAGGAACATTACAAAAGAGATGATCGCTACGGTGATGGAGTAAGGAAGCTGGGTCGCAACGTGGTCAACGTGGTTGCACTGAGCGCCCGCCGATGCCATAATTGTCGTATCGGAAATGGGAGAGCAGTGGTCGCCGCAAACCGCACCTGCAAGGCATGCCGAGATTCCAACAAACTGCAAGGGGTCACCTGCTCCAAATACTCCAAGGACGATGGGGATAAGGATACCGAATGTTCCCCAGCTGGTTCCGGTTGCAAAGGAGATGAAGCATGCAACAATGAAGATAACTGCAGGAAGAAGCGCGGTAAGTGCCCCCGCATTCTCCATTATGCTCTCAACAAAGGTGTCGCTACCGAGAAGACCGGTCACGTTCTTGAGTGCGTTTGCAAAGGTAAGAATGAGAATTGCAGGAACCATTGCAATAAAGCCCTTGGGGAGAGTTTCCATAGCCGCGCTGAAGTTGAGGTGGCGGCGAAGAAGCATATAGGCAATGATCGCAACAAGTGAAATAAGCCCGCCCCAAGGCAGACCTACGGTTGCGTCGGTGTTGCCAAATGCACCAACGAAGTCAAGATAGTATTTTCCGCCTGCGGTGAAGAATCCGCCAACGTACATAAGAGCAAGAACCGAAACTACGATGAGGATAACGATGGGGAGAATAATATCAAGCACAGATGCACGTTCATTGATAGTCTCGTCAACCTCTTTAAGACCCTCTCTGCCAAGCTTGCCGTTTTGAGCCTTGATCTCAAATTCAGCCATCTTGCCATAGTCAAAGCCCATTATAGCGATAGTGATAATGAAGACGAGGGTAAGCAGAGAATAGAAGTTAAAGGGAATTGCATTGACGAAAAGCTCAAGACCTGTCATGCCGCCTGCATTCTCGGGGGTGACGTTGCTGGATACAGCCGCCGCCCAAGAGGAGATGGGAGCTATCATACAAACAGGAGCAGCGGTTGCATCGATGATGTATGCAAGCTTGGCTCTGGAGATCTTTTTGGAGTCGGTAATGGGTGCCATTACCGAGCCTACGGTGAGGCAGTTGAAATAGTCGTCGACGAAAATCAGCACACCCAAGGCAAAGGTTGCGAGAAGTGCGCCAAGACGGGTCTTGATGTTCTTTTCAGCCCAGCGACCAAACGCACGAGCCGCCCCCGCCTTGTTAATAAGGGCGACGATGATTCCAAGCTCAATAAGGAAAATGAAGATTCCTGCGTTGCCGGAAACTGCGCAAATGAGTCCGTCTCCTATAAGAGTGTCCATAGTTCCTGTGAACGAGAAATCGGTGTGGAGAAGTGCGCCCGTGAGGATTCCTGCAAAGAGGGAGCTGTATACCTCTTTCGTGATAAGCGCAAGTCCGATTGCTACTACTGCGGGGAAGAGCGACCACGCGGTTCCGTAAAGAGTGCTTTGAGGATAGACCAGAATGTCGTTGTGCTCGCACGCATCGCATCCTTGGCAATTTTCAATCTCGCAATCGTGATCGGGAGTGGGCTCGGTATTGGGAATACTTCCGCTGATAGCGGCGAATACCAAAAGTCCTACGATTACTACAGCAACCACCGCAAGAATGATCTTTCTTGTGAGTGACATAATAAAAGTCCTTTCTTTACAACAAAAAAATAAAGCGCGACAGATAGCCGCGCAAAAATGCAAAAATGCAATTCTGATAGCTCTCCGCGTGTGCGACAGTGCATACGATGTTATCGCATGCCCCAGCGCCGACCTTGGGGGAGTCTGCGCTTCGGCGATCTGTCCTTTCCTGCGGGCTTTTCCCAAGCCTTGGTCGCATTACTTTTACGAGATCGCGCCTCTACCTTTTGTTATATTTTAATTTATTTAATACAGTATAACAGTATATCATCCGTTGATATGTTTGTCAATAGCAAATTTGAAAAAAGTGAGGGAAAAAGAAATTTCCCTCACCTTATTTTAAAATCAGAGCGCATCCTCTGCTGCCTGCTTTGCCTTTTCGTATTCTGCATCGGCTTCCTTGCGAGCGGCGTTGAACTGATCCATTACTACCTCGTCGTAGTCGTCCTTGTCATTGTACTCGGCTTCTTCTTTTGCGCGTTTTGCCTCGGCACGAGCCGCCTTTTCAGCCTCTTTGCTTGATTTAAGCTCTGCCTCTTGCTGCTTGAGAGCCTTGATTTCTGAAAGAATTTTGTCGAGCTTTTCAAGGGTTTCGGAGATCTTTATGGTGAGATCCTCTCCGTCATTTACATTTATCTTTTTGAGCTTGGCGTAAGTCAGCTTGCCGAGGAGCTTGTATTCGCGGTCGCGGTCAGCCTCCTTATTGGCGATCTTTATTTTTATTGATGCTACGCCGGTAATTTCTCTGGTTTTGTTGGCGGTCTTGCCTGCCAGTGAGCTTATGCTGGATTTGAAATCGTCCCACTTGGACATATCGTATCTCCTGCCTTTCTATATTTGTTAGTCTACGCTTTTATTATATAATAATTGCCTGTCGTTGTCAAGGGATTACAAAATTTAACAAATACATAGGAGAGATAGCAACGATTGATTTTCGGTTTTTGTGGAAAAATATTTGGGAGGATGATAAATTTGTTCGGAGGATTATATGAATATTGAGAAAAAAACCTATAAAAAGTACGCCGCGGCTCACGCGCCATCATCACCAATCATCAAGGATTGTATCATGGCTTTTCTAATAGGCGGAGTAATATGCGCGGCAGGTCAGGGACTCCTGATTTTATATCGCGACGTGTTTGGCATCGCACAAAAGGACGCGGGCACTCTGGTATCCGTGACTTTGATTTTTATAGCGGCGCTCCTTTCGGGACTTGGACTTTTTGAGAAGATCGCCAAAAGGGCGGGCGGCGGTACTCTTGTTCCCATTACGGGATTTGCTAACTCTGTCGTATCTCCTGCCATTGACTCGAAGGCGGAGGGGCTTGTCCTCGGCGTTGGCGCAAAGATATTTACCGTGGCGGGACCGGTGCTGCTTTACGGCACTCTTGCAGGAGCGGTCTGGGGAGTCATTTATTGGGTAACTACCCTATTTTGACCGAAAAAACCTATTTTCGTATGGCTCTCTTTGCCGCTCGCAGGGCGGTGGTGGGGTCTTTTGAAATTATAAGGATTGCGTAGTTGCCGATGATGGTTACGGAGGCGTTTTCTATCATTTGCGAATACTCGGGTGCAGTCTTGGTAATCTTTATGGCATTGAGACGAGAGTGAAAAAGTGCGGCGGTGTCCTCTGCGGCATCCCTACAGGTGCATAAGACAACCACAAATTCGCAAGGGCTGTCCTTGAGGGAAAGGAACAAAGCGCAATCCAGCCAGTCTGCCGTTACGGCGGGGAGGGTGCCGTTGCCGAAAATCGACGAAATAAGCGAGTGAGAAATGTATTCCTTATCCCCCTCGGAGGAGGTTATTGAATAGTACCTGCCGGTAGGAAGACCGATCTCCACCGCCGTCATAGCGACTACTACATCTCGGCAAGGAGTATGCATATTCCCCGTAGTTGAGCAAGAAAAAAGCGAAGAAAATAATAAAATAACAACAAAAAACAAAGCCGCAGGGCGTTTCATGGATAGTTCCTTTCGTTTTTTACTATTCTATGATCGCTCTGCGGCTTTAATTCTTGCGTCCCATATTATGAATTTTGAAATTAAAATAATTCGACAACTTGGTGCGACAAAATTTTCAACTCAAGTATGGTAGAATTAAAAAAACACGCCTGCCAAGGCGAAAAGACATAAAGAAAGGAAATATAGAAAAATGTGTGCGGCGAGAGATAAAAAGCCGGGATTTGATAGCGAATTTACGGGAACGGTGTTGAAAATAAAGCTAAGAGGGGAGATAGATCATCACAGTGCGGTAGCGGTTAGGAGCGCTATCGACGACATGATACGGTCAAGAAGACCTTGCGAGCTGGTAATAGATATGTCGGCGGTTGATTTTATGGACAGCTCGGGGTTGGGGCTTATTATGGGCAGATATAACACAATGAAACAGATTGGCGGCAGTGTGACCGTTGCCGACCCCAATCCTGCTACCGAAAAAATAATGAATTTGGCGGGTCTTGAGCGGATAATCAAGATAACTCGCTCAGAGACAAAAGTGCAGGCGCGTTGCAGGATCGATAGTCCTCGCGTGGCGATGTCGGTTGGGCAAGCAGGCAGATCGGTAAGAAAAAATGAAAGTGTTAAAAAGACTTTGAAGAAAGAAAACGAGGGAAAGAAAAATGAGAAAAGCAAGGTTTAATGGTTCGGTTATAAATAAAATGCAATTAAAACTGCCTGCCCTTTCGGCAAACGAGGGGATGGCAAGAGCGGCGGTTGCGGCGTTCTGCGCCCAGCTTGATCCCGCGGCGGTGGAGATAGCCGACGTGAAATGTGCCGTTAGTGAGGCGGTAACCAACTGTATCGTACACGCATATAAAAATAGCGGGGGTGCGATATACATAAACGTGTCGCTGCTTGAGGGCAGAGTTGCCAAAATTGAGATAAAGGACAAGGGTTGCGGAATCGAGGACGTAAATGAGGCGCGCCAGCCTCTTTTTACTACCGATGCGGCAAGTGAGCGAAGCGGAATGGGCTTTACCGTTATGGAAAGCTTCATGGATTGCCTGCGCGTGACATCCAAGCCCGGGAGAGGCACAAACGTGACGATGTTCAAACACTTCGGAGACAGAGCAGATTATTGATACATAGCGGTTTTTTGACCGTGAAAACTTCGGAGGAATAAAAAGGATGGAAGAAAATAGCGTTGCAGAGGACAATGGAATATCGGAGGAGAGAGACGAGAGGTATTTAAGAAACAGGGAGCTTATTGCGAGGGCGCAGTCGGGAGAGAATGACGCCACCGAGACCTTGGTGATAGAAAACACCGCACTTGTAAAGAGTATTGCTTTAAAATTTAGAGATAGAGGAACCGAATTTGAGGATCTGATGCAGATCGGCACAATGGGGATGCTTAAAGCTATAAAAAGCTTTGATATAGAGCGCGGAACTGCGTTTTCGACCTATGCAGTACCGCTTATTGTGGGAGAGATACGTCGCCATTTGAGGGATGATGGATTGATTCGTGTCAGCCGTAGCTATAAGCGCACGGGAATGATAATTATGCGAGAAAAAAGCAGGATCATGACCGAAGAGGGGAGAGAAGCCAGTGTTGGCGAGTTGGCGGCGGCCGCGGGAGTTAGCCTGGAAGAGGCGGCAATAGCGATAGATGCGGTGTCACCCATTTCGTCATTGTCCGATAATGTTTACGGTGAGGATTCCAAGACACTGGATAATATGATCCCCGATAGGGAGTCTCAGGACGAGTTCGAAAATCTTAACGATAAAATTGCGCTGACCCAAGCCATTAACAAAATGCCTCCCGATTGGAGAAAGATCGTGCTGCTCCGTTATTATAAGGACATGACCCAGCAGCAGGTGGCAAGCATGATGGGGCTTTCGCAGGTCAAGGTGTCGCGCGAGGAAAAGAAGATAATGTCGTTTCTCCGAGGAGAATTGGCGTAGATATTAAGATGAGTTTTTTAGGGGGAAGGGAACCATTTTTTGAAAAAATAGGTTCCCTTCCCCCTAAAACCCCCTACCTTCCAAAAAAACTTTCAAAAAAATAAATTATTGTTTTTGGGGAAGAATATTTGTAGACATAATATTATATCTTATAACTTACGAGAGGTTTTATATGAATAAAAACAAAAACAATCCTAAAGGGCGAGATAGAAGCTTTGACGAGGGCACTCATCCGGGAGCATACACCCGAAAGTACGATGTGAACAACAAGTTGCTCGACACCGTTGATTCCTCCGATGATGATTTTAACGAAGAAAGTTCAGGCGAGCCTGCCAACCACGCAAGTCCTCCTGCCGCCGACCCTCCTGTGCCCAACATGGCGCATACCGAAATGTAATACAAAAGCAAAGGGTGCCTTTTGGCACCCTTTTTGCGTTCAAATTTCAATTACTGGAAAATAACTCTCATATAAGACTTCTTACCACGTCTTAAGAGCTTGCCCTCTGCGAGGTCTTCTTTGGTGTAGAAGGTCTTGATGTCTGCGATCTTCTCGCCGTCAACGGATACTCCGCCCTGCTGTACTGCCTGACGAGCCTCACTCTTGGACTTAACGAGACCACTGCGGACAAGCATTGTGAGAATGTCGGTCTTGCCGTCGAATACGAAGTCGTCTTCGAGCATTTCAACAGTGGGAGCGTCTGCACCGCCGCCCTGACCGAAGAGAGCCTTTGCCTGATCCTGCGCCTTATTTGCTTCCTCGTCGCCGTGAACGAGCTTTGTAAGCTCATAAGCGAGAATTTCCTTTGCGGTGTTAAGCTGGCTGCCTTCCCAAGAATCCATCTCGTTGATCTGCTCCAAGGGGAGGAAGGTGAGCATACGGATGCACTTGAGCACATCCGCGTCGCCAACGTTTCTCCAGTACTGGTAGAAGTCGTAGGGAGAGGTCTTGTTGGGGTCGAGCCAAACGGCACCCGATGCGGTCTTACCCATCTTCTTGCCCTCGCTGTTGAGAAGCAGGGTAATGGTCATAGCGTGAGCGTCCTTACCCAGCTTTCTTCTGATAAGCTCGGTACCGCCAAGCATATTGGACCACTGGTCGTCGCCACCGAACTGGAGGTTACATCCGTGGGTCTGGAAGAGACGGTAGAAGTCGTAGGACTGCATTATCATGTAGTTGAATTCAAGGAAGGAAAGTCCCTTTTCCATTCTCTGCTTGTAGCACTCTGCACTCAGCATACGGTTAACAGAGAAGCAAGCTCCAACGTCACGGAGCACCTCGATGTAGTTGAGGTCAAGGAGCCAATCGGCGTTGTTTACCATTTCTGCCTTGCCCTCGCTAAAGTCGATGAATCTCTCCATCTGCTTCTTGAAGCAATCGCAGTTGTGCTGAATTGTTTCGCGAGTCATCATGGAACGCATATCGGTTCTGCCGGAGGGGTCGCCTACCATAGCGGTACCTCCGCCGATGAGCGCGATGGGCTTGTTTCCTGCCATCTGGAGTCTCTTCATAAGGCAGAGAGCCATAAAGTGACCTACGTGCAGGGAATCCGCGGTGGGGTCAAAGCCGATGTAGAATGTAGCCTTACCTTCATTTACAAGGTTTTTAATTTCTTCTTCGTTTGTTACCTGCGCGATAAGACCGCGGGCAACAAGTTCTTCATAAATCTGCATAATTGTTCTCCTATATTACTTTAATTTTTAACGTTTTAATCTTTCTCAATTCGCGAGAAAAAACAAAAAGCCCTTGCCAAAAAGCAAGGACGACAGGCGCAAGCGCCGCGTGGTACCACCTCGATTTACTTATCGATCACCCGATAAGCCTTTAAGCTCCAAACAGAGCCGCTTGATGTAACGGTCAAACCCGCCACCGCCTACGCATCCCGTGGGACTTCGGAGCAGCACTCGCGAATGTATTCGGAAGTATCCTCGCGCGCCTCTCATCAACCGGCAACTTTCTGTTTTTGGATGGTCTTCTTACTATTTTCGGTCATAGTGTTTAAACTTGTGATATGTTTGGTCGAGCGAAACCCGTAATATCCGAACTTCGCCGTCGTGTGATATGGCAAGGATCACTGCCGCACGTCCCCGATAATTGGGGGGGGCGGCAACTTGCCGCTGGTCGAAGTGACAGGAGTCAGAACCTTTATTTGCGCCAAGGTTTATGCTAAAGAGGAGTTTGTTTAGCGCAAATTTGTCGAATTGCAAGCAATTCGAGAGGTTCATCGTCGGTGAAGCTTCAGCGAAAAACAAAGCGAAAGGGAGAACCCTTTCTTTTGTTTTTGGTCGAAGTGACAGGACTCGAACCTGCAGCATCTTGCTCCCAAAGCAAGCGCGCTACCAATTGCGCCACACCTCGATTGAAATATTTAGATTTATTTGTTGCAATTGTCCGCTTGAGAATCTTAAATTTGCGCGCGCTACCTGTTGCGACTAAGGTTCAAACGGCGTTCGCAGACTCACTTGTTTTCACCAAGTCGCCGCCACTCGAAAAATCTCCCTTGCTCTGCCACTGGCAGCGGTCGATTTTTCTCCCAATTGCGCTACACCTCGATTGATTGACCTATACATTATACCAAAGCTTTCGGGTTTTGTCAAGTATTAAGCTGCAATTTTAACTGCGATTTGTTATATAAATTGATGTTTATCGGTGAGAGGGACGACACCATACGCCGTAGGGGAGGGGCTTGCCCCTCCCGTTAACGAACATTTAAATTCAACGAACGGGACGTCGAGGGCGCCGTCCCCTACGAATTTGAAATCGTTCAGACCCCTTCTACGGTAAACAAATTGGCAATCGTTTAAGACCGTAGGGGACGGCGCCCTCGACGTCCCGTTACAAATGTTTTATAATT
>JAZOMF010000007.1:0-5320 GCA_045653805.1 Eubacteriales bacterium | reverse complement strand
AGGGGTTTGAACGATTTCAAATTCGTAGGGGACGGCGCCCTCGACGTCCCGCAGACATTGGTTTCAAATCGTTCCCAACGGCGGGAGCAAGCCCCCGCCCTACATTCGTTTATCTCCCCGATAAACATCAATTTATCAACTCAACAAAAAAGGAACAGATTGCATCTGTTCCTTTTCTTTTTTTAATTAAAGTCCCAACGCCTGCGACGCTATTGAGAAATAGATCACAAGTGTTACGGTATCAACGATGGTAGTAATAAAGGGCGACGCCATGACTGCGGGGTCAAGCTTGATCTTCTTCGCCAACATAGGCAATATGGTTCCAACCACCTTTGCAACAACTACCGCAAAGAAAGCCGTTGCGCTGACTATTGCCGCAACCTTTAAATTGTCCTGCACTGCCCCACTTTCAAGAATGGTCTGAGGTTGGAGTCTGAAGTCAACCAGCATAGTCTTAATAAAGCAAACTATCGCCAAGCATATACCGCACAGCGCAGAAACCCTAAATTCCTTCCACAAAACGCGGAAGAAGTTCTTCATAGTGATCTCGCCCAGCGACATAGCGCGAATGATAGCAACAGAGGACTGACTTCCCGCGTTACCGCCTGTGTTCATCAGCATCGGGAAGAAAACGGTCAGCACCGCGTACGTTCCGATTGCATTTTCATAGTGTGTAATAACCGCGCTGGAGAAGATAGCCGCCAGCATAAGCACAAAAAGCCAAGGAAAGCGCTTTTTCCAGGTCTCAAACACTCCGGTTTTGAGGTAGGGCTTATCGGTAGGAGTAATACCTGCCATAAGCTCGATATCCTCGGTAGCCTCTTCGTTAATGACGTCGATCGCGTCGTCAACGGTTACAATACCAACAAGTCTCTTTTCCTTATCAACGATAGGAAGCGCCAAAAGTCCGTACTTTGCGACGGTATCTGCGGCGTACTCCTTGTCGTCTATGGTAGAAGCATAGATGGGATCCTCGGTCATTATGTCACCGATAAGATCGTCGGGCTTTGCAAAAAGCAGATCCTTGAAGGAGACCGTACCCTCAAGCACACGGCGCTCGTCGGTAACGTAGGCGACGTACACGGTCTCCTTATCGATACCGATTCGCCTGATATATTCAATCGCCTGAGCTACGGTCATTTTCGCATGGATACCGATATATTCGGCGGTCATAACGCTTCCCGCACTGGACTCGGGGTAAGCCAACAGCTTGTTTATCTCGCTACGGTCCTCCGGGGGCACGTTTTTAAGGATTTTAGTTACCAAGTTTGCGGGCAACTCACTAATGGCGTCAACCGCGTCGTCAACTGCCAGCTCTTCCATAATGACGGAGATTTCCTTATCCGTCATAGCCTTGACTATTCTCTTCTGAATATCGGAGTCGAGCTCTGCAAATACGTCCGCCGCCTTGTCCTTTTTGATGAGTTTAAACACTCCGGGAATGCGTTTGGTCTCTATTCTGGAGAAGAAATCCGCTACGTCAACGGGGTTTACCTCGTCGATAGTGGCAATAAATTCAGAATATCGTCGGTTATCCAGCATCTCCACCAGAGAGTCGAATATGCTCTCTATTTCTTCTTCACGAAGTTCCTCGGCGCTCTCATATTCTTCGTCTTTCAGCTCTTCCTTTACCAGCATTTCCTGCTCGCGAGCCTCGTTTTCAATCTCTTCAGCGGTTATATTTTCAACTATTTCGTTGTTTTCACCGTTTTCGCTCTCAATAGGCTCTCGGGGCAGCTGATCCTTCTCGAAATCTGCCATTTCTTTCCCTCCTTTGGACGTATTAGATACTAAACAAGGATATTTTGCCCAATATTTCTCATCTTATATCCATATTTAGAATACACCCAAAACCCTTATATGTCAACAACAAATTTTTATTATTTTGTTAATATTGTGAACGCCAAATTTTGATTTATCGGTTCACCGTACACCACCACTTTTTAATTTCAAGTGAGATCACGGCTACGACTTAAGATTGCAAGAGAAACGCCAAAAGAAAGGACCAACGAGCCCATCTCGTCGGCGTAGCCGACAGGAGAGGAGATCCTTAAGGGGAGAGGATGTTGAAGGGCGAGAAAATGCGGCACGTTCGCTTTTTCTCGTCCGAGACCCTTTCCCCTTGAGCGGCGTTCTTTTGGTTCGTTTTCTGCCGACGCAGGCAGAAAATGAACACCACAAAAATAAAAAACAAAAAATCGGGTGAGGACACCATCAGGTATCCCCACCCATCTATAATTACTCTGCCTTACTTAGCTTCCTCGTCGATAAGACGAACGATAGCCATTTCAGCAGCGTCGCCGCGGCGAGCGCCGATCTTGAAGATCTGAGTATATCCGCCCTGTCTCTCTGCGTACTTAGGAGCGATCTCGTTGAACAACTTAGTTACAACGTCCTCCTTGGTGATGTATGCAAGAGCAGCTCTGCGGCTTGCAAGAGTGGTCTTCTTGCCAAGTGTAATCATCTTTTCTGCGATGGAACGAACTTCCTTTGCTCTGGTGAGAGTAGTCTCAACCTGTCCGTTCTCAAGCAGCAGGGTAACCATTCCGCGAAGCATTGCTTTTCTGTGAGCGGTAGGTCTGCCAAGTTTTCTGGTTCCGGGCATTTCCAATTCCCTCCTTCTGCTGAATTAATCTAAATTTCTTACTCCTCTTCGCGCTTAAGGTCAAGACCAAGCGAATGGAGCTTCTGAATAACTTCGTCAAGCGACTTCTTACCAAGGTTTCTAACCTTGATCATATCCTCTTCGGTGCGATTGGTAAGATCTTCAACTGTATCGATGCCTGCTCTCTTCAAGCAATTGAAGGAACGAACAGACATGTCAAGTTCCTCAATGGTCATCTCAAGGACTTTCTCCTTGATGGTTTCTTCTCTTTCAACCATAATCTCTGTCTTCTTTGCATCATCAGAAAGATCTACAAACAAGTTGAGATGCTCATTGAGAATCTTGGCTCCGAGGGAAACCGCTTCTTTAGCCGAAATGCTACCGTTGGTAAGTACCTCGATCGTGAGCTTGTCAAGATCGGTGTTGCTACCGGAACGGGTGCTTTCAACCTCATACTTTACCTTATACACAGGAGTGTAAATAGAGTCTGTGTAAATGGTATTGATCGGCATTGTGGAATTCATACCCATCATATCGTTGTGAAGCTGCTTGTTGCGCTCCTGGGATACGTAACCTCTGTCGCAGTTGAAGGTGAGCTCCATGTAGAATCTCTCGTTCTCTCCAACGGTTGCGATGTGGTGCTCAGGGTTCAGAATCTCAATGTCAGAGTCCTGCTTGATGTCACCTGCGCAAACCTCGTGCTCGCCTACGACGTCGATGAAGACGGTCTTAGGACCCTGGCAGTGAAGCTTTGCGATGATGCCCTTAACGTTAAGGACGATCTCGGTAACGTCTTCGGTAACTCCGGGGACAGTGGAAAATTCGTGAAGAACTCCGTCGATCTTGATATTTGTTACCGCTACTCCAGGAAGGGAGCTGAGAAGAACTCTGCGGAGAGAGTTTCCGAGGGTGTGGCCAAAGCCTCTCTCAAGGGGCTCGATCACGAATGTTCCAAAGGAACCGTCCTCACTCATTTCAGCGGTAGTAATATTGGGCTTCTCTATCTCAATCATTCCAAATAAACCTCCTATAAAAATTTGTGTTAAAGCTTAAGGGCTTTGCGAACTTCGGACATGTCGGCAAGCAATACCGCATCATCCGAAAAATTATATGCGGTATTACTTGGAGTAAAGCTCGACGATAAGCTGCTCGTTGAAATCGTAGTCAATATCTTCTCTTGCGGGGAAGGATACAACCTTTGCAGAAAGATTTGCCTTATCAACGTCAAGCCACTTAGGAGCAGTCTTGCTCTCAAGAGCCTCAGCAAGTCCCTTGATCTTAGCAGAGTCACGGCTGGACTCCTTAACAGCGATAACGTCGCCGGGCTTTACAAGGATGGAAGGAATGTTAACCTTCTTGCCATTGAGAGTAAAGTGTGCGTGAAGAACGAGCTGACGAGCATCTCTATGAGACTCTGCGAGACCCATTCTATAAACAGTATTGTCAAGACGGCGCTCGAGGAGAACGAGAAGGTTCTCACCGGTCATACCCTCTTTACGAGCTGCTTCCTCATAGTAGTTCTTGAACTGCTTCTCAAGAACACCGTAGTATCTTCTGGTGGACTGCTTTTCACGAAGCTGAACGCCGTACTCACCCATCTTCTTCTTTGCTGCGCCGTGCTGACCGGGAGCTGTGCTTCTACGATCAAGTGCGCACTTACCGCTGGTGCATCTCTCACCCTTAAGGTAAAGCTTCTTGCCTTCTCTACGGCAGAGCTTGCATGCGGGTCCTGTATATCTTGCCATGTCTAATACCTCCTGTAAAATTATACGCGTCTGCGCTTAGGCGGTGTGCATCCGTGGTGGGGGATGGGAGTAACGTCCTTAATGAGAGTGATCTGGAGACCACAAGTCTCGAGTGCTCTGATTGCGGATTCACGTCCCGAGCCGGGGCCCTTAACGTAAACCTCAACAGACTTAAGGCCGTGCTCAACAGCTGCCTTTGCAGCAGTCTCGGAAGCGGACTGTGCAGCGAAGGGAGTGCTCTTTCTGGAGCCCTTGAAACCAAGTTCGCCTGCAGAAGCCCACGAAATTGCGTTTCCGTAAACATCGGTGATAGTTACGATAGTGTTATTGAAAGTGGACTGAATGTGTACTGCGCCCTTTTCAATATTCTTTTTTTCGCGGCGCTTTTTAACGACTTTTTTTGTTACCTTTGCCATTTTTATGCCACTCCTTTATTACTTCTTCTTGTTTGCGATGGTCTTTGCGGGACCTTTTCTTGTTCTCGCATTGGTCTTTGTTCTCTGACCTCTTACGGGAAGACCCTTTCTGTGTCTGATACCGCGGTAGCAGTTAACCTCTACCAATCTCTTAATATTAAGAGCTACCTCTCTGCGGAGGTCACCCTCAACGTTGTAAGAGTTTTCGATCTCATCACGGAGCTTTGCTACTTCTTCCTCAGTAAGATCCTTTGCTCTGGTATCGGGATTGATACCGGTCTTTGCAAGGATATCGTTAGCGCTCTTGCGGCCAATACCGTAAATGTAGGTAAGGGCGATCTCAACGCGCTTGTTGTTAGGAATATCAACACCTGCTATACGTGCCATTCTGTTATACCTCTCCTTTTAGATTGAGTTGGTCAAAGTCGATATCTCGAATTAACCCTGCTTCTGCTTGTGCTTGGGGTTCTCGCAGATAACCATGACTTTACCTTTTCTCTTAATGATCTTGCATTTCTCGCAGATCTTCTTAACGGACGGTTTAACCTTCATTT
>JAZOMF010000006.1:0-11277 GCA_045653805.1 Eubacteriales bacterium | reverse complement strand
GGCGAAAAGAGGGGGAACCGCACAAGTGGGGGGTTCCCCTTTCTACACAAAGCCTTTTTAAATTGCTTACCCGCTTTTTTCTTTGGCAGTAGAGGCGCAAAGAAAAAAGCTTGGCAAAAAAGAACACGCCGCAAGAGATGTTTCGCCGCGTGCGCGCGGCGACCAACGCTCCGCGCGTTGGATGGGCGGGCGCTTTTTGAAAAAAGCGACGTAAAAACTTTCAACAGGCTTCGCCGCGAAGTCCCCGATAAACATCAATTTACAAACAAACACCCCTTTGCCGTAGCAAAGGGGCGTTTATGATGTAATTTAAATTACTTCTTCTTGATGCCGCCGCCGATGAGGGAACCCCATACGTCGTCACCCTTCTTGTTTTCTTCCTTCTTGTCGAAGCCGGTTGCGATAATGGTGATCTGCATTTCGTCCTCAAGATCCTCATCAAAGCCAACACCCCAGATGATGTTTGCGTCGGGATGAGCCTCGTTCTGGATAAGAGTTGCAGCAAGCTCTGCATCCTCAAGTCCAACGTCAGGAGATACAACGAAACGGATAAGGATACCGTGAGAGCCCTTGATGGAGGACTCGAGAAGGGGAGAGGAGATAGCCATCTTTGCAGCAACCTCTGCCTTGTCCTTACCGGTAGCAGAACCAACACCCATGTGTGCGTATCCTGCGTCTCTCATGATGGTGGAAACGTCTGCAAAGCCGAGACCGATGAATGCTTCGCCGTTTACGAGGTCGGAGATGCTCTTAACACCGGTGTAAAGTACGCTGTCAGCAACCTCAAATGCGTTCTTGAGGGTGATTCTCTGGTCGCTTGCTTCCTTGAGCTTGTCGTTAGGAATGATGATGAGTGCGTCAACAAACTTGGAAAGCTCAGTGATACCGTCCTCTGCGTTCTTTGCTCTTACCTTACCCTCGAAGGAGAAGGGACGAGTTACGATACCAATAGTAAGGATGCCAAGCTCCTTGGCAATTCTTGCAACTACGCGAGCTGCACCAGTACCGGTACCACCGCCCATACCTGCGGTTACGAATACCATGTCGGTCTCACCAAGAAGTGCCTTGATCTCATCGAGAGATTCCTCAGCTGCGCGCTTACCGATCTCAGGGCGAGCACCTGCACCTCTACCGCCAGTGAGCTTTTCACCGATTACAAGCTGAGAAGGAGCATTGGAACGGTTAAGTGCCATACGGTCGGTGTTAACAGTGATGAACTCAACTCCGCGAAGGTTGGAGAAGATCATTCTGTTTACTGCGTTGTTTCCGCCGCCGCCTACGCCTACTACTTTAATATTGGCGCCGACTTCCATTGTCTCGTCATGTTCAAAAATTGCCATTTGTGTAAATCCTCCGATTTATATATTCCAAAATTTATTTTTTTTATATCATTGATCGCTTTGCGATCTTAATATACCGATTAATTATTAAAAGTTGTAAAAGCCTTTAGCGAAGGAGTCTCCGTAGATCCTTGCGCTTCGCGCAGCTCCGGAAGAGCCGGGCTTGTACATCATTGTGGGTGCATATCCGACCTCTCCAACCACGATGTGCTCGATGAGTGGGATTTCGACTGCTGCCAATGAAGCTTCGATAATATGGGTCAAATTGCGGTCAGACGATGAGAGCGATGAGGCACCGAGGGGATGATTATGGGCTACTATAACGCCCGAAGCCCCTTTGAGCACCGCTTCTCTTGCTATTCGTGACGGAGTTACCGAGGCTTCACCGATAGCGCCCTCGGCTATGACCGACATTTCGATAAGTCTCATAGAAGCATCGAAATACAGTGCACAAAATCGCTCGTAGGGAAGACTATGATAATATTCGGTAAGCATTTCTCCTACCTCTCTAAGGTTGGAGAATTTCTTTCTTTTTGAGATGGGCTTCTGGCGCGCTCGTGAAATCAATGTTCCGGTAAGAGAAACAAGTATAGCAGAGCTTTTCCCCATACCTTCAACAAGGACTAATTGATCTATCGGTGCAGTGAGCACTGCGTTGAGTGAGCCGAATCTGTCGATCAATCTATGTGCTATATCGTTTGTGTTTATTCTGGGGATGGAGAAGAACAGGAGCATCTCCAAAAGTTCATGATCGGAGAAGATGTCCGGCCCGAAGCTGATAAACTTTTCTTTGAGACGGTCTCTGTGACCTTTATGAATTTGATTGTCGATAGACATAACTGAACTCCGACTGGATAATTGTTACAAATTGTGAAAATGCTTTTGACAAATTATCATAACTAAAGCATTATCTTGATACAAAAAGGATAAATCGTTTTTAAATATACATTTATCCTGAATAAACATTCGCTTTTGCATTGCAGATCTGCAATATAATATATAATGTAGCGTTTAATATCTATCAAAAGTGTGTTTTTGATGTAAAAAACGAATGTTTTTTGCTAAAAAAAGCCACTTATATATTGAATAAAGCAAAAACGGCGTTATAAGCTAATTAGAAAACGTGATATAATAAATAGAGTTTCACCTTAAGGAGAATTTTATGACAACAAGCTATATAAAGGCAGAGATGCTCGTTTCCGGCGAGGGAATTATATCATTGAAAACGTATGACGGAGAGGGAAGAGAGAGGATATATCGGGACATTACCCGTGATATTAAAGCTCTCGCTCACTTCGTCGATGCAATAAATCGTGGAGACGTGTCTCTCGTACATATCGATGAGCTTGTTGAGGATTTCCTTGGCTGAAGCTTATTTTATATCGGATTTAAATGCTACCGCCTTGCCGATGATGTGGATCTTTTCGAGATCCTCGCCAACGAAGACCAGAGGCTCGTAGCTGTTATTTTCGGGGATGAGCATCAATTTCTCACTTTCGGGGTAATAATAAACCCGCTTAAGTGTAGCCTCATCATTGATAACTACTGCGGCGATATCGCCGTTTGAAACAACGTCGGTCTTTTTGATGAATACGGTGTCACCGTTGCAGATTCGAGCATCCTTCATACTGTCGCCCTTGGCAATGAGACAGAAATCTGCATCGGTATCTATATCGGTGATAACCAGACCGTCATCCTCTTCATTTACAAATACCGGAGCGCCGCAAGCGATCTCTCCAACAACGGGGAGTGCCTTGAATTTGGCGTCTTCGGTTTTTTCTGCTTTAATTGAATCGGATGTGCCGAGGAGATAACCCTCGTTGATTTCAAGCGCTTGAGCGATGAGACAGATAGCATCCGCCTTGGGGATATAAACGCCGCTGAGGTACTGACTAAGACGCGGCTTGGAGATTCCGGTGCGCCTTGAGAGCTCAGCAGCTCTCATATTCTTTTCAGCCATGACTTGCGCCAGGCGAGATCTGAAATCTGTCATAAATACCTCACACGTAATATCCGAATCGCTGTTCGGAGCCCAAAATTCACAAAATAGTTTTTTTCTTTTGATGATATTATTATAGCAGAAAGTTAAGCAAATGTCAACACTTTTTTGAGAAAAAGTTAAATAAATTTAATGAAATTTTTCGTGTTTTTCGGCAAAATTTAATAAAATAGCAATTTATAATTAAAAAATCAACAATATCGTTATAAATGCGACATAAATACAGAATTTCAGATTAAGGTTTCTAAACTGTATATAGTAAAAATTGAAGGCAAAAGCTTAACATTTCAAAGCCTGTTTTGAACTCAAAAAAATTTTAAAAAGTGGGGTTGACAAAATAGAACAAATGTGCTATAATTTGCTCAGTTAAGGATGCGGCGCAGTTGTAAGCGAGAGGAGAACAACCTTTTGCTTGTGTCAGGCACCTGCGGCTCTTGCATAAATATCAGATGTGAATTAGCCTATTATTTAGTGTGGATTCCCCCACCTTACCGTGCGCAAAAGTATACGTCGGGTTCTCTTGATTTTTGTTGATTTCCATTCTCTACGTCCACCCCAAGCGTTAGAGCTTGTGAAGTTTTCACCTGTAAGAGAAATAGGACTTCCGCTGATCCGAAAAAATAATACTTGAGGTCTTTTCAAGCTTCAACCTTCGGGTTTTATTTTTTTACATCAAGGGTTAAGCAAACTTAACATTAATATAAATGTCCATTGCCTATGCCTGATGGGGAATGGACGGAAAGGTTGAAACTTTGGCAATTCAAGGAACTTGCCCTTATCTGCAATCGATGAAGGATAAAAAGGCTATCAGCTGCGAGTGTGCGCGATTCAAATTTCCCGACAGGATCGCACGCCGCGAAATAATTTATGCTTTTTGTGCACATCCCACCGCCTACAACGATTGCGCTTTCAAAAGGGTGATGGACAAATATTATTACGAAAGGAAATTTTCCGATGAAGTTAACAAATAAATTGGTTGGCGGCTTATTGAGATTCAAAAACCGCCAGTTGAGAGATGAGCGTGCCAAATCACATGCACTCGACGAGACTAATTCCATACTTTCGGCATACGTGGCATCTCTTATTGACGAGCGCGGCGGCGCGAAGATATCAAGGGAGAAGATAAAAAATGCCATCGGAAAGTATGTTGCAAGCGTGCGAGTGGAGGGCGGCGATTACGTCATTTCCATTAGTAAAAACGTAAAAGAAACGGAATGCAAATGCAGCGATACAAACAGCGGCGAGTGCGCGCCTGAATCTCTCGAGAATAAGGAGTGCGCTGATGTCCGAGGCTAAGTTTCGGGTTTGGTACCAGCGCTACGGTCCAGAATTTGTGCGCCGCGCGGCGGAAATGAGCGAAAATGACGATGAGATAGCATTTCGATGCGGCATTGAGCCATCGGTGTTTCGCTTGTGGCGAAAGAAGTATCCCGAATTTGACGAGGCGGTACGCCTTGGCAAGAGCGAATCGGATTTTTTAGTCATTCAGGCACTTCACAAGCGAGCCGTGGGCTTCAACGTAGGCGTTCAAAAGACCTACAAGCTTAAAAGAGTGGAGTTTGATCCCGAAACAGGTAAAAAGCTTCGCGAATATGAGGAGCTGGCGACGGGTGTTGACGAAACCTACGTTCCGCCAGACTTGAGTGCCGAGAAATTTTGGCTCAAGAACCGTCAAGGTGATAGCTGGCTCGAGTCAAACGAGAGGGCAAGTGCTGCTCTTGTGGAAGACGAAAGCGGAGTTCTTGAGCTTCCCACGGCAGACATGATAGATCCCGTGCCCGAGGATTGAGGTGTTTTATGGCTACCTTGGAGCTTTACAAAAAGCGAGAAATAGACACGCCGAGGCGTGTTATATGGCGACCTCAGCCCCGTCAGATCGAATTTATGCGGCGGCTTGAGGACGAGGCACTTTACGGCGGTGCGGCGGGCGGAGGAAAGAGTGATTGCGCACTGGCTGAGGCGTTGAGGCAGGTAAACATTCCCCATTATCGCGGACTTATCCTGCGAAAGACCTACCCACAACTCTCGGAGCTTATCGACCGTTCCCACGCTATCTACTCGGCGGCCTTTCCCGATGCGGTATATAACGAAAGTAAGCATTTTTGGCGCTTTCCCTCGGGAGCCAGAATTTATTTTGGGTCACTGGCGCACACCGATGACCGTTATAATTATCAAGGTAAGCGATACGATTTTATAGATTTCGACGAGCTGACTCAATTTACCTATGACGAATACAGCTATCTTTTCTCTCGAAACCGCCCCAGCGGTGCGGGAACGAGGTGTTATATGCGAGCCCAGGCGAATCCGGGCGGCATTGGGCATGGCTGGGTAAAGGAGCGATTTGTCACGCCTGCACCACCTATGACTACGATCTGGGAAACGGTGAAGGTTCGCTTTCCCGATGGGCACGAGGAGGAGAGAAGAAAGTCCAGAATATTTGTGCCAAGCACTATCTTCGATAACAAAATACTTCTCCAAAATGATCCCGAATATCTGACACGGCTGGCGTCCCTTCCCGATGCCGAGCGAGCGGCTTTGCTTTACGGTGACTGGGACGGTTTTTCGGGTCAGGTCTTTACCGAGTGGAGAAACAATCCTGAGAGATATCTGGACAGAACCGAAACTCACGTTATTTCTCCCTTTGAGATACCTCGCGATTGGCGAGTCTATCGCAGCTTTGACTGGGGATATTCGCGCCCCTTTTCGGTGGGCTGGTATGCCGAGGACAAGGACGGCACACTCTATCGCATCCGCGAGCTGTACGGATGCACCAAGACCCCAAATGAGGGCGTGAGATGGGAGGCGGCGAGGGTTGCTTCCGAGATAAAAAGGATCGAAAACGAGGACGAAAACCTTAAAGGCAGAGCTATCCGAGGTGTTGCCGACCCCGCAATATATCAGAAGAGTGGCGGTGAGAGTATTGGCGACATTATGGAGAAGCAGTGCGTTTATTGGGATAGGGCGGACAACTCGCGAATTGCGGGAAAGCAGCAGATACATAACCGCCTTGCCTTTGACGAGCGCGGTATGCCGAGGCTATACGTCTTTTCCACATGTCGGCAGTTTATCCGTACCTTCCCCTGCCTCGTTTACAGCTCAAGCGACGTAGAGGACGTTGATACCACTATGGAGGATCACATCTACGACGAGCTGAGGTATATGTGTATGGAGCGTCCTATTCCCGCCGCAAAAAGAACGGGGGATAGGGAAATTATTCTTGCCGAGCCCGATCCTTTATCGCTGGCGGTGGGACGAGAAAAATATCAGCTCCGCGCACGATACAGATAACTATTTTCAGAAAGGATAATTATATATGAAGAAAAACAGTAAAGCGCTTCCCGACATCTCTTACGCGATCTCTACCCTTATAAAATATAAACGCGAAAAGAGAGATCTGGAGGCAAGACTTGGGAGAGAGAGAGAGGTCTGGAGCGGTATCTACTCGGGCGGTGAAGGTGGCTCGTGGATATTTAACAGCGTGATAAATAAGCACGCTGATGTTATAGAGAGCATTCCCACCTGTGTATGTCTGCCCCGTGAAAAGCGTGACGAGGGCTATGCAGCGGCGCTTTCCAAAATAATTCCCGTTATTACAGGACGCTGTGATTTTGAACAGGTGTATTCTGACAACTCATGGGAAAAGCTTAAGCACGGCACTGCCGCCTACGGTGTTTTCTGGAACAATTCCCTTGAATACGGACTGGGAGATATTGACATCCGTGCCATCCCTATCTCGGACATTTTCTGGGAAATGGGTGCCTCTGACGTGCAGGATTCCAAGGATCTTTTTATCGTCAAGCTTTGCGACAGGGAGGAGCTTGAGGCGCTCTACGGCTTTAACGCCAAGGACGTGCAGGAAAGCGACGGATCCCTGCGCTCATCTCTTGGTGTTGGCGGTGACGGCAAGCTTTTGATGGTGGATTGGTACTATAAAAAGCCTCAAAGCGACGGTTCAAGCATCCTTCATCTTTGCAAGTTTGTGGGCGATCGCGTGCTGTACAGCTCGGAAAATGACCCTGCATCTAAGGGCGGCTGGTATCATCACGGGCTTTACCCTGTGGTCTTTGACCGACTTTATCCCACCGGTGGCGTTTGTGGCTTCGGTCTTATTTCAATCTCGGACGAGATCCAGCAGTACATCAATCGTATCGATCGTGATATGCTCAATTATACCGATTGGGCGAGCAAGGTCAGATTCTGGGCAAAGCGAAGCCTTGGTGTAAATGAGCGAGAGTTTCTCGACCTGAGCCGCAGTATCGTAGAAGTAGAGGGAGATATTGACGAGGAAAAGCTTCGTCAGATAGAGATCAACCCAATCGACGATTCGGTAATTGATGCCAAGCGCATGAAGATCGAGGAGCTTAAGGAGGTTACCGGATCCCGCGACGTTTCACAGGGCGGATATTCGGGTAGTGTTACCGCGGCGAGTGCGATCAGTATTTTGCGTGAGGCAGGTGCTAAATCGTCGAGAGATGGCATTGAGGAAACCTTCCGTGCATACATTAAGATGATCTCGCTGATTATCGAGCTTATACGTCAATTTTATACCGAAAAGAGAGTTTTCCGCATCGCAGGAGAGGGTGGCGGAATTGATTATCTCGGTTTTTGCGGTAAGGATTTGACTCACGATGATGGCAGACGTCCCTATTTCGATATTGAGGTCAGTGCTACCAAGAAATCTCCCACAGAGTCGGCGCAGAGAAACGAATTTGCCAAAGAGCTTTATTCGGCAGGGGCATTCAAGCGTGAACACGCCGCAGAAACGCTTATGATGCTTGAGCTTATGGACTTTGAGGGCGTTGAAAACCTCAAGGCAACCATCCGCTCCGAGTATCTTTCAGGAGAGACACAGGCATGATAGTTGCTGATTTTACGCAGACAGCTAAAGGATTCAGACTTCGCATAGAGGGACATTCAGGGTACTCGGCAGGCGGCGAGGATATAGTTTGCGCCTCGGTATCGGGAATATTTTATGCTTTGTGCGGCTATCTGCTCAATTTTAAGATGGGTAGCTTTAAGGT
Organism: Eubacteriales bacterium; assembly: GCA_045653805.1. Lineage (GTDB taxonomy): Bacteria > Bacillota > Clostridia > Oscillospirales > CAG-272 > SVTX01. The sequence goes on along the minus strand of JAZOMF010000006.1, from coordinate 2,917 downwards.
CAACGAGGTCAAAAGCGGTCTTGCAGACATCGAATGTGACAAGAGCTGTGAGTCATATCTCCAGCTTGCCTGCCTCGGACTTTGGCAGATCGGATGCGAGTATCCCGAAAACCTCAAGGTCAATATCGGTGCATGGCGTTGGAGGATGAATCCTCCGAGCGTGCGCTATAAAGCTTAACACGTTAAGTGTGGAAAGGATTACGTTTTACCTATGGAAGAAAATAGAAATGATATGGGCATTAGACCCGATAATAATGACACCGTCATCTATGACGAGATACAAAATATCGGTGAGACGACCGAGGAGACCGATACCGAGAGTGCGGTAGAGGTGGAAAAAGAGGATTTCTTCACCGAGCGTGAGGAATACGACGCCCTTATGAAGGGCAGATTCAAGAGCTTTTATGCCGAGGACACACAGAGGCTTATCAATCGTCGCTTCCGAAAATATAAGATAATGGAGGAGCGATACAAGCTTCTTGAGGAGGACGTTGCCAAAAAGGATGCGCAGAGTGCCGAAAACAGCGAGAGGATCGCGGAATTTGATGCGCTTTTGCGCTCCGAGATCGAGAAGGCAATAAAGGAGACCGAGGAAAGGGTTGTCAGTGAGATAAGAGCGAAAAAGCTTCGCCCAACCGAGAACGCAACCGTTGCTCATCGCATCTCCGCCGCCTTTGATGTGTCCAAGCTCTCCCGAGATGAGCGTGCAAAATTAGCCAAACGCGCCGCAGGGGGAGAGAAGATAAAGTTTTAAATAAATTGATGTTTATCGGTGAGAGGGGCGACACCATACGCCGTAGGAGAGGGGCTTGCTCCTCCCATTAACGAACATTTAAATTTAACGAGCGGGACGCCGAGGACGTCGTCCCGTGACGAATATTTTCAAATCAATGAAACGGCGACACCTCATTTGCAAACAAATCGGCACCGCCCTACGGTTTTAGGGTGTCGTTATCCCATCGACAAATCAAAATTTATTTAATCAACCACAAAACCACAAAACAGAAAGGAATTTAAAAAATATGGAATTTTTCAATTTTAACATTCAGCTCTTTGGAGCTGGCGAAAAGGTGCTTGGCACCGAGGGTGAGATCAACGTAAAGAACGGTCAGGTTGACCCTTACAAGGACGGCGAGGGTCTCTCTCCCGAGATGAGAACCTACTACTCCGATTATCTTATCGACAACGCCGAGCCTGCTCTCGTTCACGATCGTTTCGCGCAGAAGCATACTATTCCCACAGGCGGCGGCAAGAGTGTCCAGTTCCGCAAGTACGATCCCCTGCCCAAGCTTACCAATCCCATTGCTGAGGGCGTTACTCCTACCGGTCAGACCATCAATATGGGTATTGTAAACGCTACCGTTGCGCAGTACGGCGGCTACGTTGAGCTTACCGACCTTCTTCTTATGACCGCTATCGACAACAATCTTTGCATGGCGACCAAGCTTCTCGGTTCTCAGGCAGGCAGAACTCTTGACACCATCTCCCGTGAGGTGCTTGTGGGCGGTACTAACGTTCAGTACGGCGAGGGTCAGGTCAGCGCACGTTGCCAACTTACAGGCGGCAAGGGCGAGGGTGAAAACCACTACCTCACCGTTGACGGCATCCGCAAGGCGGTAAGATTCCTCAAGAATCAGAATGCCGAGAAGATCGACGGCGCCTTCGTTGCTATTATTCATCCCGACTGCGCTTACGACCTTATGAGTGACCCTAACTGGAGATACCCTCACCAGTATGCCGAGCCCTCTGCTATTTTTGAGGGTGAGATCGGTAAAATCGAGGGTGTTCGCTTTATCGAAAGCACCGAGGCAAAGGTGTTCCACGCCGAGGATCTTGCGGCTGATGCGAGAACTCTCAAGGTAAGCGAAAAGGCTACCGCGTCTGCTACTGTCAAGTTCAGCGGTGGCACTGTAACCAACGGCGAGCTGGTTGGCAGAGAAGTGCTTATTGGTGGCGTGAAATATTACGTTTCCTCTAACACCGCAAACACTATGACCCTTGCAACCGACAGCACCAAGGCGACTGCGGCATCCGTTTCCTGCGATGCAAATGCCATCATCTATCCCGGTGAGGCAGGTAACGAGGGCAGAGATGTTTATGCAACTCTCATCTTCGGTGAGAACGCTTACGGTACTACTGCACTTGCAGACGGTGGCCTTGAGCATATCGTCAAGCAGCTCGGTAGCGCAGGCTCCTCCGACCCTCTCAATCAGAGAGCGACCGTGGGCTGGAAGGCTACCAAGGTTACTGTTCGTCTCGTCGAGGCGTTCATGATCCGTATCGAAACTGCGGCTTCGGTTTAAAAATAAAATAATTGCAAGCGCCCCTTTTGGGGTGCTTGCAAGAAAGGATAAATATGTCGAAATTGAATGAAACTATTGCCGCCATTCGTGCGGAATACGAGCAGATGTTAGCCGAGAAGGAGGCGGAAAACGCGATCCTTCGCGGTGAGAAGAGAATTGCCGCAGAGAAGGCAAAGGCTGCGGCAGAGGAATATGAGAGATACCTCAACGAGTACATTTCGGTCAAGCTTTTTAAGGACAACGACCGATACAAGGATGACGTTTACGTTGCGGTGAACGGTCAGAATTGCGTTATCAAGCGCGGCGAGTGGGTGAAGATCAAGCGAAAGTTTGCCTTGGTGCTTGACGCATCCGAAATTCAGGATATGAAGACCGCCGAGTTCATCGAGCGCGAGCAGAGAAAATTTGCCGAGGTTAATTGATATAAATGGGGGCGACCGTGTCGCCCCTGTTGTATTTCAAATTTTAATTTGTCGGTGGGATAACGACACCCTAAAACCGTAGGGCGGTGCCGATTTGCTTGCAAATGAGGTGTCGCCGTTTCATTGATTTGAAAATATTCGTCACGGGACGCCGAGGACGTCGTCCCCTACGGTCTAAAACGATTGCCAATT
>JAZOMF010000005.1:0-5995 GCA_045653805.1 Eubacteriales bacterium | reverse complement strand
GTCGTCCCCTACGGTCTAAAACGATTGCCAATTTGTTTACCGTAGAAGGTGTTTTAACGATTTCAAATTCGTAGGGGACGACGTCCTCGGCGTCCCGCTCGTTGAATTTAAATGTTCGTTAACGGGAGGAGCAAGCCACTCCCCCTACGGCGTATGGTGTCGCCCCTCTCACCGACAAACTCCAATTTACCTACAACAAAAAAATGAGAATTGCTTTTGCAATTCTCATTTTTTATCGTTTGTATCGTTATAATAAACTATCTCGCCGGGGAGATTCAGTCCAAGCTTTTCTCTCGCCATACGAATTATATAATCTTTGTCTATAGGATGCTCCACAAGGTATTTAAGCTCCTCTATTTCTTCGGCCAAAGCCGCCTTTTGCGCCTCAAGTGAAAATTTTTCTCTCTGAAGCTCGCTATATCGCATAACTCCCGTGGCAAAAAAACCGATAGAGCCTACCACCAAAAGCAGAAGCGCCACTCGCAAAAGGACCTTCGCATAAGGGGTGTTGATTCCATTTCTGAGCGACCTACGGATGTTCTTTTCGTTTATTAAAAGTTCGTCATTTGCTTTTTTGCCCGAAGCTGACTCGCCCGACACGTCTATATCCTGTCTTTCCTCCGACATATACGAAGTCCTCCTTTCCGCATTCTGCGTCCTCGTCAGAAATATCTTGTTCTGCCTCGGACTCGCTACGCTTTTTCCTATCTTCTATTATTTTATCAATTATTTTTCCTATTGTCAAGTGGTAGAGCAAAATAATCCGCCCAAACATAAATTTAACCGGCTTTAACAAGTAAGGCATTGCCGCGGCAAGTGCCTTTTTTATTTTACGCATTATTTTGCGATTCAGTCTCAAAAGAAGTCTGCCCAAGGTAAAATAATAGGCAATAAAACCCCCGAAAATACCAATATATGTCATACCTCTGAAGAATCCGCCCTCTGCATAGGTCAGAAGTATCGAAACACATGCTGCGCCCGCCCAAAACATGAGGTCGGTCACAAAAGTCACTGCATGAGCAAAAAAACTCATAAATCCAGCACTTTTTTTGTGTTCTCCACAGTAATCCGCAACTCCGCAAAGCAGCTTAAAGGCGCTTATCATCTCATAGACCACACCAAAAAATGCTCCGCATAAAAATGAGTGCAAAAGAAGCATTGCTAAATCTTCTTGAGAAAGGTCAATCATTTTTTCTACCGAAAAGCCCTTTCTTTGGCTTGGGAGTATTGTCGAAATAATAAACTCCGTTTATTCTCCCCTCAATGTTTACCCTGCCGTCTCCTATATTGAGCACTGTTATATGCAAGCTCTCGCCCTCCACCGCCATGCTTCCGCATGAGGTCTCCATCACTACTCCGCTGTCGTCAAAGCTCACTACGTCAACAACTCCGCTGATAGCCATTCCATCTCTGCCCGACGAACTAAAGGAATGAGCAGTCACACCCTTTTCGACCATAAAAAAATCCTCCGCATATATCTTTGTACAATATATGCGGAGAACTCTCCGGTTATTCAATTACCTCATAAAGCGAAGCCGCATCTGCCTTTGCCGCGTGCTCTCTCACGTCTAAAACTCTGACCTTGAGAGTGCGCTGACCAAAGCTTATCTCGATAACGTCCCCCTCCTTAACGTCGTAAGACGCCTTGGCGGGTCTGCCGTTTACCGTGACGTGCTCTGCATCGCAAGCATCGTTAGCAACGGTACGCCTTTTGATTATTCTTGAAACCTTCAGGTATTTGTCGATTCGCATTAGCCGTTAACTTTGTCCTTAAGAGCACTACCTGCGCTGAAAGCAACATACTTGGAAGCGGGAATCTCAACTGCCTCGCCGGTCTTGGGGTTTCTGCCGGTTCTTGCTGCACGATCCTTAACCTCAAAGCCACCGAAACCGGTGATCTTTACGTCCTCGCCTGCTGCGAGAGCCTCGGTGATAGCATCGAGAACAGCGTTGACTGCCTCTGCTGCCTGCTTCTTTGTCAAGCCTGCTGCCTTTGCTGCAACTGCTTCTGTAAGCTGTAACTTGTTCATAATTTTGAACCTCTTTTCATTTTTTTATTTTTCGCCGAAATTGCCCCATACACATGCTGACTATTTGCAGGCATACTCCGACTTATTGGTTTAGTTAATTATAACATATGTAAATAGCTTTTGCAAGTTTTTTTTCAAAGAAATAACTAAAAAATACAAAATTTCACATTTTCAACAAAAAACGATGTTATTTTTTGTGCTTTATGTTATCCCAAACCTCGTCAAGCTCTATCATAGTAAGCTCCTCAACGTTTTTTCCCTGCTCCGTGACATAAGTTTCAACCCTTTCAAAGCGATCTATGAATTTATTTGTAGCATTTGTAAGTGCCAATTCAGAGTCAGTGCCAGACTTTCTCGCAAGGCTTGTGACGGTCAAGAGCAGATCTCCTATCTCCTCGTTGACAGCTTCTTGATCTCCCGACTTCATAGCCTCTCTGATCTCTTCGATCTCTTCGTAAAGCTTGTCAAAAACCGCATCGGCGGTTTCGAAATCAAAGAATGATGCCTTCTTGCCCACCTTCTGCGCGCGCATGAGTGCGGGTAGCATAGGAGGGATGGCGCGGAGCTTGTGAGTCAGTGTTTCACGATGCTTTTCCTCGCTCTTTATCTTGTCCCAATTTAGCAGCACATCGGCACTGTTGTCAAGCTTCAACTCACCGAAAACGTGAGGGTGACGGTGGATAAGCTTGGCGCAGATATCATTTGCCACGTCGTAAACGTCAAATCTGCCGTCCTCGCGCTCGATCTGAGCATGGAATGCCACCTGCAGCAATACGTCGCCCAGCTCCTCGCGAAGAAGTACGGGGTCGTCGGTATCTATTGCCTCAATGACCTCATAGGTCTCCTCTATAAAATCCTTGCGAATGCTCTTGTGAGTCTGCTCCATGTCCCAAGGACAACCGCCCTCTCCACGGAGCACCTCAATTACCATCACCAGATCGTCAAAGCTGTAGTTTTTCTTGGCAAGCAGGTAGGCTACCTTTTCTTCCTTTGTGCTGAGGATCATCTTTTCTTCCATAGTTTTTTCATCCTTTTATATATTATATATTTATTGTCCTTTTTTAATCAGGGGTTTTCCCGAAATCCGCAAAACGTCTTCCCTTTCAACGGCATCGCTGAGCCTTGCAAGTAAGAAATACAATGACGCCGCAAGCGCAACCGAAAACACGGTTATAAGTCGGCTTTCTCCCAAGCGCAAACACATCGCGTTATAAGAAAAGCGAGATATGCACACTGCAACCGCCGCCGAAAGATAGGGGCGCAAAAGCACTCGGGATATTATAGGCACACCGCCGATCTCGCGTCCTATGAAATAGAAATTGACGGCATTTATAGTAAGGTCACACACAAAAGTGCTTATTGGTGCTCCCATTAGCCCAACGCTTGGGTTTCCAATGAGAAAATACGCCACCGCCATTTTTATAGCCGAACCCACCGCCATAGCCATCAAGGAAATATGTGCCTTGCCATAGGATTGCAAAATCGCATTTTCTACTGTTATAAGACAGGAAAGAGTCACCGACAAACCAAGGCACGCAAGAAGTGGAGCGGCGAGTGCTATTGCGGCATTCTCGCCCGAAAATATCAGCTCTAATATTGGTTTTGAAAACAAGACTAACCCTAATGACGCGGGTGCCGAAATCAGCACCGTAAGCCTCAAGGCGTCAGTGGCTACCTTTTTCTGCCCCTCTATGTCTCCACTCGACACTGCACTCGAAAGCGAGGGAATAAGGGGCATAGCGATCGCCGTTACAAGGGCGGGAGATAGTGAAAACAAAGGCAACGCCAACGTTGTATAGCTTCCGTAGGCGGAAAACGCCTGCTCGCTGCTCTGCCCCAAGTCTTGAAGTCGCCGCAATATCATCGACATATCAATGACCTTTGTTATGCTCACCACCGACGAGGATAGTGTTACGGGAATGGCAGTTTTCAAAAGAGTAGGCAAGATTTTTTCTTGGCTGATCTCCCCTGTGTCGCAGGTAATCTTTTTCTTTTCAAACGCCGCCGCAGAGGCAAGATAGAGCGCCGACACCCCCACGCCGAGGGTCAGCCCCAGAGCCGCCATGGCGGCAACAGTTGGAGTATCCGCGCCAAAATTCAGTGCAATCAGTGCCAGCAAAAGTCCTAAAATCAGCTTGCCGAGCGCTTCTATCACTTGTGAGAGCGCGGTTGGGAGCATCCTACCCTTACCTTGAAAAAAACCTCTGTATGCTCCCGAAATGCAAATAAGCAACACCGTAGGTGCGATCGCCAGCATGCAACGAAGAGCCTTATCACTGCCTAAAAACTCCGCAAAGGGTCTTGCAAAGGCTATCATCGTAAGACAACCTATACCACCGAAAACTAAAAACGCCCCCAATGACACGCGGAATATCCGCCTGCTCTCGCTCTCTTCTCCGTTTTTCGAGGATATCATCACCGCCATAGCCACGGGCAGACCCGTAGTGGCGATCGAGCAAAAAAATGTATAGACCTCGTAGGCTGAATTGAAATATCCCATGCCCTCGCTCCCCAAGAGCCCGAGCATGGGAATTTTGTATATAAGTCCGATTACTTTAACTATGATCGCGGATAGCGACAGAATAAGCACTCCCGAAAAAAATTCGTCCTTTTTTCTCTTCTCCGTGCCCCGTAACGCCACCGCAATCACCCCATTTTAGTCGAAATAGTGAGAAATTACTCTCTTGGCATCTGCCTTGAGTTTTTCCTCGTCAATGGTAGTGTATGCGCCGTCCTCATAAAGTATGTTACCGTCACACATAGTCATTTTGATGTTTTCCTCGGTCATGGAATAGCATACCGTGGACTCAAAATTGTAAGAGGGGATGTTATTAAAGTGGCTCATATCCACAAGCAGAAGATCTGCTCTCATACCCACAGCAACGTCACCGCAATCGAGTCTGCCCTGTGCCTTTGCGCCGTTTCTGGTTGCAATTTTGATCATATCCGCGGCAAGAGTTACCGAGGGGTCAAGATCGTTGCCCTTATGTACGAGGGCGGCAAACTGCATCTCACGGAGCACGCTCAAGCGGTTGTTGGATGCCGCACCGTCAGTACCGAGGGTAATATTAACGCCTGCATCCTTCATCTTCTTATAGGGCATGATTCCGCTTCCAAGCTTCAGGTTGCTGACGGGATTGTGGGCAACACTAACGCCCTTTTCTGCCATAATGGCCATATCTTCATCATCTACCCAAACAGAGTGAGCGGCGGTAACGGGTACATCAAGCACACCGGTTTCAAGGAAGAACTTGGTGGGGGTCACGCCGTGACGCGCGATGCACTCATCGTGCTCCTTTGCCGTCTCAGAAATGTGAACCTGCATTCCTGTGCCCTTCTCCTTGGCGATAGCACCAAGATAACGACAGCACTTTTCCACGTTAGTGTACTCGGCGTGAAGCGACATATCTATCTTGATTCTGCCGTCAGCCTTGCCGTTAAGACGGTCAAATACGTCGATAGCCTCCTTGATTCTCGAATCGTTTTCGCAATCAATGTTAGGATCAAAGGAAACGATGGAGCGGGAAAGATTTGCCTTAACTCCGCTCTCCTCGACCGCTCTGGCGGTGTCGTCAAGGAAGAAATACATATCGGAAAAGGATACCGTACCGTTTCTTATCATCTCGGCAATAGCTACCATGGAGCCATAGTAAACGCTCTCGCTTGTCAACTTCTCCTCGGCAGGGAATATTCTCTCCTCCAGCCATCTCTGGAGAGGAAGATCGTCACCGTAGCCGCGGAAAAGGGTCATGGCACTGTGGCAGTGAGTATTGTAAAATGCGGGAATCACAAGATTTCCGTTACCCTCAATAACTCTATCTATTTTATCCGTAGGAACGCACTTGCCAATATAAGCAATAATTTTGTCCTTTACAAGAATATTTACCGAACCGTTATATCCGTAATATTCGGGAAGATTTACGTTTTTAAAAAGAATCGTACTCATTTTAGTGTCCTTCTTATTT
>JAZOMF010000004.1:0-15443 GCA_045653805.1 Eubacteriales bacterium | reverse complement strand
CTCGGTCCTAAGGGACTTATGCCTTCTCCTAAGGCAGGTACCGTTACCCCCGACGTTGCTCGTGCAGTAACCGAGGCTAAGGCTGGTAAGATCGAGTACAGACTTGATAAGACCAACATTATCCACTGCCCCATCGGTAAGGCATCCTTCGGTGAGGCTAAGCTTCAGGAGAACTTCGATACTCTCCTTAACGCAATCATCAAGGCTAAGCCCGCTGCTGCAAAGGGTCAGTACATTAAGAGCTGCACCGTTGCTTCCACAATGGGCCCCGGCATCAAGGTTAACCAGGCAAAGCTCGGTTAATTTGAAATAAAAAAAGAGGATCAATCGATCCTCTTTTTTTTATTTTTCGTTGGTCAATAATTAATACAAATGTTAACTCAAATGGCTTATTTTATTATTTTTATAAGCCATTTTTTATTTTTACAAAAAAAATATTGTTAAATAAATGTAAATTTTTATTTTTTTATCATAAAATAAGTGTTTTTTATCATAATTATTGCGTTTTAAACTTGAAAAAGATGTGAAATTATGCTATAATTGTGGTGTATATTATATATTAATATTAATTATTATAATAATATGGGCAAAAAACACAGAAAGGATCTTTTTATGGATTATTTAAAGGAAATAAATGAGATATGGTCCTTGGTTCAGGATAGCTTGAAGCAGCAGCTCAGCTCAACCGCCATGAACCTTTGGTTCGGAGATCTTGAAATCATTTCTTTTTCGGATAATACTCTCACAATGGAAACCACCTCCGAATTTAAAATGAAAATAATCAAGGAAAAATACGTTGACCAACTTGAAGAGACATTCAGCGAGTTTATGGGATTCGACGTTAATATTGTCATAAGCTCAAAGAATCCCTCAGTCAATATTGAAAAGATCCGAAGTCAGATTGCAAACGAGGATCTGATGCCCGGAAGGGAACGCGAGGAAAGAAAGTCTAAGGTTGATTTTCCTCCCGTATTGGGTTCAACAATGCCCACGGTCAACTTTGAATACACCTTTGATAACTTTATCGTAGGAAGCTCAAATAAATTTGCTCACGCCGCGTGTATTGCAGTTGCAGACCGCCCTGCGCAGGATTACAACCCTCTCTTTATCTACGGACCCAGTGGTCTTGGTAAGACCCACCTGCTTTATGCAGTCACCAACGAGATAAAAATCAAAAATCCCTTTGCAAACATCATCTACATAAAGGGCGAGGATTTCACCAATCAGATGATCGAGAGCTTGGCTACAAAATCTATGTCCAAGTTCAGAGATAAATACCGCACCTGCGATGTGCTGCTTATCGACGATATTCAGTTTATTGCAGGCAAGGAATCCACCCAAGAGGAATTCTTCCATACCTTCAATGCTCTTTACGAGGAGGGTAAGCAGATAATCCTCACCTCCGACCGTCCTCCCAAGGATATTAAGACCCTCGAGGATAGACTTAAGAGCAGATTTGAATGGGGACTTATCGCGGATATTCAGCCTCCGGATCTTGAGCTTAGAATTGCGATCTTTAAAAATAAGATTTCACAGGCGGGAATCACCGTTTCCGATGAGATCATAACCTACCTTGCTGAAAACCTTCGCTCTCATATCCGTCAGATCGAGGGAGCGGTTAAAAAGCTTGTAGCGATCAAATTTCTTTCGGGAAGCGAGATTACCATGGACATTGCTAAAAACTGCATGAACGAGCTTCTCGGCGGTGCAGAGCCCGTTGGAGTAACCGTGGATAAGATATTCGCCGCTATTGAGAAGAAATATGACGTAAGCAAGTCCGAGCTTGTAGGAAAATCGAGAGTCAAGGACGTGGCACAGGCAAGACACATTGCGATATATCTTATAAGAACTATTACCGAGATGTCTCTTCCTAACATCGGTAAGCTCTTTAACAGAGATCATTCCACCGTCATTTCTTCTATCGACGCCATTGAGAAAAAGATTTCTTCTTCTCCCGCTATCGAAATTGAAATAAATGACCTTATAAAGGAAATTAAGGAATAAAATCCTTTTCAACAGCTTTTCAAATTCAAATTTTCTTTAAAGTACAAGTATTTTTCATTATTTTCCACTTTTCAACACTGTTGATAAATTGTGGAAAACATCGAAAATCGAGTTTTTTATAAACACTACAGCATTTTTTTATAGTTTTTCTTTAAAAACCAATATTTTAAGAAAAACTATGTCATTTTTTCCAAAAATATCCCTTGGTATTCGACATTTGATTGTGGAGTGAAAACCTTTATGAGTAAAGGCGTAGACATAGTTTTCCACAATTAGTCGTCCTATAATACTGCTACTATTCTTTCAATCTATCAATCATTCGGTCTGTCTATCATGTGCGCATACGCGCGAACAGCGACAGACTGCACAAATAGGAGGTTATTATGAAGATAACATTTAACAGACAAGAATTAAGCAATAAGATCGCTCCCCTTATGAGTGTAGTTTCCGGAAAGAGCACTCTTACTGCAGTTGAGGGTATTCTTATTGAGGCAAATAGCGATAATAGCTGCACCATGACCGCATTCGACCTTGAAAAGGGTATGAAGATCACCGTTGACTGCGAGGTTGAAGAGCAGGGCTCTTATATAATCAATGCACAGAAGTTTAACCAAACACTTAAGGTTATGGACGGTGAAGAGATTACTCTTACCGTTGACCAGAAGCTTGGCGTACTTTTTGAGTGCGGCAAGAGCTCTCACCGCACCGGTGCTCTTAAGGCTGAAGATTTTCCTGAGATCCCCGACCTCGTTTCCGAGAAGGGATTCGTAGTCAATCAGGCCCATCTTAAGAAGATGCTCGCAAAGGTTTCCTATGCTATGGGTGTTAACGAGCCCAGACCCGTGCTTAACGGTTGTTATATCAAGACAAGCGAGGACGAGATCAACGTAGTAGCTTGCGACGGATTTAAGCTTGCGGTTTGTACCGCTGAAAGTGAGCTCAAGAAGCTTGAAAACTCTGAAAGGGGAGTTGATTTCTCCTTTATCGTTCCCGTTAAGTCTGTAAACGAGCTTACAAAGCTCCTTTCCGATGACGAGGATGACGTAGTTACCGTTTACATGAGCCATAAGAATATGGTTGTTGCATTTGAAGAACTTACCTTCTTCACCAGACTTATCGTTGGTGAATTCGTAAATTACAACAGCATCATTATTAAGAACCACAAGATCGAGGTAGTTGCATCCAAGCAGGAGATGCTTGCGGCTCTTGAAAAGGCTTCTCTTATTACTGAGGAGAGAATTGCAGGAAGTGTTCGCTCGCACGTTAGAATTGAGGTTTGCGGCGATATTCTTAAGGTTTCGGCAGTTTCCACTGCAGGTAGCATTTACGACGAGGTTAATATCGAGCACAGCGGCGATGATCTTTCCATTGCGTTCAATAACAGATTCCTTATAGACAGTATCAAAGCTTGCAGAAGTGAAAAGGTTAAGCTCTCTATGTCCTCTCCCTTGATGGGCATTAACGTAGAGCCCTGCGACGATGAAAGCGGCAGCGAGCTCTTCATGCTTCTTCCCGTAAGAACCAGAGATTAAGAGAGGAAGCGTGCCTCCGGCGGCATACTTTCTTTGGAAAAGAAAGTATGCAAAGAAACTTTCAACTAAAAAAGGTGAAAGTTGTAGCCATAAAAAACTATAAAACCGTAAGAATTTAAATCTAAGTATATCTGCTATCGTGTTGCAAGCGATTTTAGATTTACTGTATTTGATAATCAAAATAAATTTATTTAAAAGTTTTTGGATTCTTAAACCTTTTTCAAAAAAGGTTTAAGTGGGGTGCAGGGGTAAAGCCCCTGCATAGAAAAAGGGTGAAGTAATGTTCTGCCGAAATATATGTGTTGAAAATTTCAGAAATATAGAGTCGGCAAACGTTGAGTTTTGTCCGGGCACCAACGTGCTTATTGGTGAGAACGCGCAAGGAAAGACGAATTTGCTTGAGGCTATATATATGACGGCTTTGGGTAAGAGCTTTAGGCAGGGAAGTGACAAGGACGTTATAAGGTTTGGTCAGGAATACTGTTCTATAAATAACGGTTATACCGATGATACCCGTGATATGGAAATATCGATGCGGATATTTTCAGACAGACGGGCGAAGAGGGTTGAACAAAACGGCTTAAAGGTTGCGCGGACCTCAGATATGGTGGGAAGCTTTAAGGTAGTTTTATTTTGCCCCGAGCACCTATCTATTATAAAAGAGGGTCCTGCAATAAGGAGAAATTTCCTTGACGTAGCAATATCGCAGATAAGACCGCTTTATATGAAGTCCTTGCAGAGATACGCGACTATTTTAAAGGAGCGAAACGCTCTTATAAAGGACGCGGAAGAGAATAGGTTGGCATTTGAGTCTACTATAGATCTTTTCTCGGAGCAGTTAGCACAGGAAGCGGCGATAATAACGGTATATCGAGTCAAATACGTTGAAAAATTAAAAAAATACGTAGCGCAGTGTTTCGCAGATATGACGGGTGAGCGCGAGCTGCCTGAGCTTGAGTATATTTCTTCTTGCAAATTGAATGAAGAAGAGTGCTTTGACGTAAATAGGTGCCGCGAAGCGTACAGAAGCCTTTATTTTAGCCACCACGACCGAGAAATCGGCGCAGGATCAACCTTGTGGGGAATACACAAGGATGATATAGAAATCAATCTTAATGGCAACAGAGCGAGAATTTTCGCCTCGCAAGGTCAGCAGAGATCGCTATCCCTCGCTTTAAAGCTTGCAGAGGGCGAAATAATCCGAGACGAGTGCGGCGGCGATTATCCCGTATTTCTTTTTGACGATGTGCTCAGCGAGCTTGATAGCGGCAGAAGAAAATATCTGCTCTCAAATCTTGCAGGCAAGCAGGTTATACTTACCTGTTGCGAGAGTAATATTAAGGCAGATAAACTTATCTCCGTTAAAAACGGCAGATTTGAAGAAATTTAGGAGGTAGGATATGTACCTTCACGCAGGAAATAACAAAAATATAAGAGAAAAGGATATTTTGGGGATATTTGATATGGACAGATGCACCGTGTCGGGTATCACGAGAAAATTTCTTTCCGACGCGGAGAGAGCCTCTTTGGTTGTATCTGCAAAGGATGAAATTCCGAAATCCTTTATTCTCTACAAAGAAAACGAAAAATATATGATCTGTTTTTCCCAGATATCCACGTCGGCACTTCTGGGAAGAACCGAAAACAGCTTATAATCAGATTTTAGCGATGTCAAACTTGAAAGGAATGGGTAAAGAAATGTCTGAAGAGATCAAGAGACAAGAAGAAACCACAGAGCAGCATTACGGAGAAAATCAGATACAGATACTTGAGGGTCTTGAAGCGGTAAGAAAGAGACCCGGTATGTATATCGGTACTACCTCTATTCGCGGACTTCACCATCTCGTTTATGAAATAGTTGATAACTCCATCGATGAGGCTCTGGCAGGATATTGCGACCAGATAACAGTTACTCTTAACTACGATAACAGTGTAACTGTTGAGGATAACGGAAGAGGAATCCCTGCGGGTATTCACCCCAAGGAGGGCATACCTACGCCCGAGGTCGTTTATACCATTCTTCACGCAGGAGGAAAGTTTGGCGGCGGCGGATACAAGATCGCCGGTGGTTTGCACGGCGTTGGTGCATCGGTTGTAAACGCGCTTTCCTTGTGGGTAGAGCTTGATGATTGCTACGAGGGCAAGAGATATACCGAAAGATTCGAGAGAGGCGTTGTAGCGAGAAAATTTAAGTGTGAGGGAGAGAGTCCTGAGCGTCCTCACGGTGTAAAGGTTACATTTAAGCCCGACCCCGAGATCTTTGAGGAAACAGTATTCGATTACGATACCCTTCTTAACCGCATGAGAGAGCAGAGCTTCCTTAATGCGGGAATCAAGATCGTGCTTATCGACGAGAGAGGAGACGAGCCCGTAGTTAACGAGCTTTGCTTTGAGGGCGGTATCAAGAGCTTCGTAGAGTATCTTACCGAGACCCGTCACAACGAGCCTGTTCATCCCGACGTTGTATATATGAGAGGCGAGAAGAACACCAGCGTTTGTGAGGTTGCTCTTCAGTATAACGACGGTTATAACGAGTGCGTTATGACTTTTGCAAATAATATGAATACTATCGAGGGTGGTACTCACGAGACCGGATTTAAAACCGCGCTCACCAGAGTTCTTAACGATTACGGTAGAAAAGCCGGAATTTTGAAAGAAAAGGACAAGAATCTCTCGGGTGAGGACGTAAGAGAAGGTCTTTGTGCTATTGTCAGCGTTAAGCTTGAGGACGCACAGTTCGAAAGCCAGACCAAGGCAAAGCTTGGTAACAGTGAGATCAGAACCCTTGTTGATAATATAGTTTCTCAGAAGCTTGCCGATTATCTTGAAGAGAATCCCGCAACAGGTAAGGCTATTCTTGATAAGGCACTTGCGGCGTCACGTGCTCGTGAGGCGGCAAGAAAGGCAAGAGAGGCAACCAGAAAGGACTTCCTTAAGGGAAGCACACTCCCCGGCAAGCTTGCAGACTGTCAGGAAAAGGATGCAACTCTCACCGAGCTCTATCTCGTAGAGGGAGACTCCGCGGGTGGTTCTGCAAAGCAGGGAAGAAACTCAAAGTTCCAGGCAATTCTCCCTCTTCGCGGTAAGGTCCTTAACGTTGAAAAGACCAGAGTTGATAAGGTTTACGGAAATCTCTCGCTCCTTCCCATCATTCAGGCGCTTGGATGCGGTATCGGTGACGAATTTGACATTGAAAGACTCCGTTACGGTAAGATAATCATCATGGCCGATGCGGACGTAGACGGTTCTCACATCAGAATCCTTATTTTGACATTCCTCTTCAGACACATGCGTCAGCTTATTGAGGACGGACACGTATTCTTGGCTCAGCCCCCTCTTTACAAGGTTTATAAGAGAGGCGCTAAGGAGGGCAACGAAAAGTACGCATTCTCCGATGCTGAAAGAGACATGTATATAGCAGAGCTTGCAGGCGAGAGTGGAAATACATCCAACATCGAAGCAGACAGATATAAGGGTCTTGGTGAGATGGATGCAGACCAGCTTTGGGAAACCACAATGAACCCTGCGACCAGAACTATTTTGAAGGTTACAATCGAGGATGCTATTGCTTGTGACGAAATGTTCTCGCTTCTTATGGGTGACAAGGTTGAGCCCAGAAGAGAATTTATCGAGCAGAACGCATATCTTGCGGAAAACCTCGATATCTGATATCAGTTTTCAACATTGTTGGGGAAAATTGAAAAAAATTATGTTGAAATCTGCTTGAAATATCAAATTTCGACAAGGTTTTCCACACAAAGTATCAACAGTTTGATCTTTAAAGATTTTTAGATGTGTTTTTCTTTTAATTTTAAAGAAAAATATGACATTTCAATGAAAGCTTAAAAAGGTTTTAACAACATAAAATCCATAGATTTGCCAACATAACAAAAAGTTTTCCACAGCCTGTGGAAATACATGTTGAAAACTATGTGTGAAGTTTGAGGATCTATATGAAATTTTTGAAAAATAAATTTTTCATTATAGCCCTGTCGGTAGCGATATTTGCGGTTATCTTTACCGCAACGCTTTCCTTGATGGGAGTGACCGATCCTTTTAAAGATTTAATAAACACAGCATCAGTACCTCTTCGATACGCGGGAGTAGCGGTTAAGGACTCTATAGACGGCTTTAAAAAATATTTTACCGCAATAGATAGGCTTGATGCGGAAAATAAGGAGCTGAAGGATCAAATTAATGATCTTTTATGTCAGCTTGCCGATGCAAACGCCGTGAGAGAAGAAAATGAGAGACTCAAGGAGTATATCGGTATAAAAAAGCTGTACCCCAGCTTTGAACTTACGGAGGCTCTGATTATTGGCTCCGAATCGGATAATTACATGACGGTTATAACCCTGAATAAGGGTAAGGACAACGGAATCGACGTTGGAATGGCTGTTATGGTAGGTGAGGGGCTGGTAGGCTCTGTTTGTGAGGTTGGAAGCAACTGGTGCCGAGTAAGAGCTCTTCCCGAGGCGAGCGCATCTGTTGGTGCTTGCGTTCCAAGAAGCGGAGAGATAGGCATCGTTTCCGGAGATATTTCGCTAAAGGATAAGGGAGAGTGCTTTTTTAAGTATCTTTCATCCGATGCCGATATTCGGGTAGGCGATGCGGTATACACCGGCGGAGAGGGAAGCATATATCCTGACGGATTGCTTATAGGCTACGTTACCGATGTCACCAATAATGACAGCCTTCGCACCAAGGAGGCAATAGTCTCGTTGGCGGTTGACTACGAGAGCCTTAAATACGTGCTGATAGTAACCGATTTCTCGGTCTCTGACAGTAAATAAGCGTCCGAGGTGTTATTATGTCTTTAAATAAAAGAATCGGACAAAATGAAGGTGCAGAAAAATTTAAACCGTGGCAGATAGCCATATATTCGATTGCATTTTTGGTATTGATATTTATTTGTGCCGTTATGCAGACCACCTACCTATCGTTTTTCGGTAAAGCCCCGGCGCTGACCCTTGCACTTATATGTGCTATCGGATTTATCGCAGGTGAAAAGATGGGAGCTATATTTGGTATCGCCGGTGGAATCATCGTTGATATTCTCGGTAGCACGGGATTTACTTTCTCACCTGTGATATATATGCTTTGCGGATATTTTTGTGGCACTTTGGTAGGATGGTTTTTATCACAAAATCTTCCCTCATTTTTGGTGTACGGTGCTATTGCAGGCGTATTTAGAGAGCTGTTTACTTTTTTGTATTTTATACTCTTTTCAAGAGAATTTTCATTGCTTGATATTTTCGTAAAGGTAGCTATACCCGAATATCTTGCATATTTAATTTGTATTTTACCCGCATATTTAGCGGTTTTGGCAATTTTCAGTTTATTCAAAGGAAAGGACAAAAGGGCACGGAAAAGAAGATAGACATATAAGTGTATCTCCCTTTTGGAAAGGAATTTTCAATGGCAACGGATAAGAAAAATCACGACAACGACGTTTACTTATTTGAAAATCAGAAGATAATTGACGTAAATATGGAAAAGGAGGTCAAAAAATCCTTTATCGAGTATTCTATGTCGGTAATCATGTCGAGAGCACTTCCCGACGTGCGCGACGGCATGAAGCCCGGTCAGCGTAGAGTTATTTACGCGATGTATGAGGATCATTTGACACACGATAAGCCCTTCCGTAAGTCCGCTACCACCGTAGGTAACGTATTGGGACGCTACCATCCTCACGGTGACAGCTCGGTTTATGGTACTATGGTTCGTATGGCACAGCCATTCTCCCTCCGCTATCCTCTCGTTGAGGGTCACGGAAACTTCGGTTCTGTGGACGGAGACCCCCCTGCGGCTTACCGTTATACCGAGGCAAGACTTGACAAAATTGCCAATGAAATGACCCGAGACCTTGAAAAAGAGGTCGTTGAGTTCGTTCCTAACTTTGATAACAGACTTCGCGAGCCCTCGGTTCTTCCTTCCCGTTTTCCTAACTTTCTCGTAAACGGTAGTGTGGGTATCGCAGTAGGTATGGCTACCAACGTGCCCCCCCATAACCTTGGTGAGGTTATCGACGGTACTATCTACCGTATGGAGAATCCCGATTGCTCTATCCTTGACCTTATGGAGTTTATCAAGGGTCCCGATTTCCCCACATACGCGACCATTCACGGCACACAGGGAATTATGGATGCTTACACCACAGGTAAGGGAAGAATCTACGTCCGTGCAAAGGCGGAGGTAGAGGCTGATAACAACAGAATCGTTATCACCGAGATACCCTATATGGTAAATAAGAGCCTGCTTGTTGAATCTATTGCGGGACTTGTTAAGGATAAGAGAATCGAAGGAATTACCGCACTTCGCGACGAAAGTGGCAGAGACGGTATGAGAATCGTTGTTGAATATAAGAGAGATGCTAACGGTGAGGTCATCCTCAACCAGCTCTATAAGTATACCGAGCTCCAGAGCACCTGCTCTGCAAACTTCTTGGCAGTTGTTGGTCAGCAGCCCAAGGTTCTTAATCTTGCGCAGATACTTGACTACTATATCGACCACCAGAAGTCGGTTATCCGCCGCCGCACCGAGTTTGATCTCGAAAAGGCAAAGGCGAGAGCGCACATCTACGAGGGATATAAGATAGCTCTTGACAATATTGACGAGATCGTGCAGATAATGAAGACCAGCTCCTCTATTTCGGCTTCCAAGATCACCTTGATGGAAAGATTCGGACTTACCGATATTCAGGCGCAGGCTATCGTTGAAATGACCCTTGGCCGTCTTACCGGTATGGAGAGACAGAAGATAGAGGAAGAGCTTGACAGGCTCCACGCGCTTATCGAAGAGCTTGAGGGTATTCTTGCCGATGAATCCAAGATCATCGAGATCATCAAGGAAGAAATGCTTGAAATTAAGAGAAAGTACGGCGACGAGCGCCGCACCAGAATCGAGCAGGCGATAGATGATATTGACCTTGAAGACCTTATCGAGAAGCACAACTGTGTTATTACCATGACCCGGGCGGGATACATTAAGAGACTTCCCTCCGACACATACTCTGCACAGCACAGAGGAGGTAAGGGAATTACCGCGATGACCACCCGTGAAGAGGACTTTATCGAGAGAATTGAGGCGGTTCACAGCCATTCCACTCTCTTGTTCTTTACAAATACCGGACGAGTTCAGGCTCTTCGCGCGTTCCAGGTGCCCGAGGCATCCAGAACTGCAAAGGGATCAAATATCGTCAATCTGCTTGAGCTTCAGAGCGGAGAAAAGATCACTGCTCTTATCAGCGTAAACGAGTTCACCGAGGGCGAGTACCTCACTATGGTAACCCGTCATGGCGTTATTAAAAAGACTCTTCTCTCCGAGTATGAGTATCAGAGAAAGGGCGGTAAGATCGCGATTAACCTCGACGAGGGCGACGAATTGCTCTTTGTCACCAAGACTAATGGTGAAAATCAGCTTATTATTGCCACCAAGCAGGGTAACGCCGTCAGATTTGACGAGAGCGAGGTTCGTCCTATGGGTAGAAGTGCCCGCGGTGTTCGCGGTATCAGACTCAAGGGGGACGATTTCGTTATCGGTGTAGTTAACGTTGAAGAGGGTAAGAAGCTCTTGACCGTAACCGAAAACGGCTTTGGTAAGAGAACCGACTTCTGTGACTTCAGACTTATGAAGAATCGCGGAGGCGGAGGTGTAATCTGCCATAACCTCACCGAAAAGACAGGTCTGCTTGCAGGTATTATCTCTGTTGACGAAAACGACGATATTATGATGATTACCGATTCGGGTATTATCATCAGAACTCCTTCCGAGGGTGTTTCTGTATATTCAAGAACCGCATCGGGTGTAATTATGATGAGACTTGATAACGGTCAGAAGATAGTAAACGTAACAAAGACTGCAAAGGAAGAGGAAAAAGAAGAGGAGACCAAAAATGAGGTATCCGAGACCGAAAACGGCGCAGTAGAAGCAACAGAGACTCCCGAGGCAGCAGTAGAGGCAGAGGCAGTTGAAGAGCCTGCAGCGGAGACTGAGGAAAACGAATAATTTTTCAGAAGCTCAAAAAATCGGAGTAACAAATGAGAAAAAGAATTTTAGCCAGTGTTCTTGCTTTAATAATGAGCTTTTGCTCTATATTATCGATGGTGTCCTGCCAGAATAGTAATGCCCCCGAGCTTGATGACGTAAAAGAAAGACTGATTTACCTTGTCGAGGAGTCAAAGGAGCTGAACGTAATATTTTTTGGTGTTGGATTACCTGTTTTCAGACGTGAAAGCTCGCTTTCCGATAGAAAAATGGTGTATTCCGGCGATAATTTGAGTGGGTATGACCGCCTTAATGAAAATTCCCGGTATACGTCAATAGACTCTATTAAATATGCGGCAGAGCAGGTGTATTCAAAAGAATATCTTGCCGCCGTGTATGAGGGCGTATTTGATGGAATACTCACGGGAAATAGCGGCGCGTATCTTCGCTTGTATGACGACGGAAAATATCTCTACCAGAATACCGATCTTCACGGATTTATCGTAAACGAGCGAATTTACGACTATTCCACGATGACCATTATAGAACCATCCAGTGCCGACTATATTAATGTGACAGTAGAGAGCTATTCAATTGAGGACAGCAAGAGAATAACAATAACTCTTTCATTCACCTTTGAAAGAGGAGATTGGTATTTGGATTGTCCAACGTATTGATGGTTGGCATATAATAAAAAACAAGGAGCTTTCTTTGTCGTGATACTCTTAACGGAGTATCACGACAGTTCTATTCGCCTTCGGCGAGTTCTATTGCTTCGCAGTGATATTCGGCTTACGCCGAGTGGTATTCGCTACGCGAGTTAAATGGCGAATAGAATATCACTGAAGCCGTAGGCTTCAATATCACTATTGCGATAGCAATAATATCACTCCGACGAAGTCGGAATATCACTTGACTTATTGCCGGTTTAGATGTACAATAATTGTAGAGGTAATGGAATTATGTCAAACAGCATTTTAAGAGATAAAGCAAAGGAATTTGCCAAGAATATCGTTTTCCTCTGCCGTAATATGAAATCAGAACACAAAGAAACTGTTCTGATAAATCAATTATTACGCTCAGGTACTTCTATTGGAGCAAACATTCACGAGGCACAGTATGCGCAAGGCACGAAGGATTTCATATCCAAACTCGAAATAGCGCAAAAGGAATGCTACGAAACCGAATATTGGCTTGAGCTGTTGTTTGAAACAGGGTGTATAGAACAAACCTCATACAAGGCAATTCAAAATGATTGTGGAGCTTTACGCCGAATGTTAATTGCATCGTTAAATACTGTTAAAGCAAAACAAGAATAGGGGTATGGGCTTTGCCCGATGCCTTTGTAATACAAAGGCGAAACTGGCGATAAAACAACGATTTGTAGAAGGAGGAAGCATAATGTTACATTCAATAAAGAGTACAAATGATATAAAGGATTTTCTTGATAAAACCAACTCGTTACACGATGGATATGTTGTGGAGGTTAAATATAATAACAATGGCATATCGAAAATAAAAGGTGGTCATTATTTTGAACCTGCAAAAACAAAGTTGGTTCTCCAAATATTAGTGACAAGCATTTGGGATGCTGTGGTTGAAATAGAGTTTGACAATCTTTTGGAATGGCAAATCAAAGACAATCAATCGGAAATTTTAGATGTTTCCGTGTTTTTTAACGAAAATAATCAAATTATTTGGATGGATGATATTTATACAAGTGCAGAAGATAAGAAAAAAGGATCGTACGTTATTGCAGAATCCATGAAATGGCGAATTACTAAATAAAAATTACCCCTACAGATTTTGAAAAATCTGTAGGGGTTACTTATTTGTTTACAGCGAGGCAATTATTAACCAACTGACCATAATTTCTCCGCTAATTTTGCGCACCGTTGGAAAGCTCCTTGTTTTTTAAAAGATGTTATTTTCCTAATTTCTTAAATGTATCCAGCAGCTCGTCATCATAGGAAACTATAATGGAATATTCTTCTTGGTCTATGTTGGCGCGTATTTCAATCTGCATACTTGCGGCAAAACGGGTGTCATAGGTGTATCGCTTCATATTCTTGCGCTCGGATTGAATCTTTTTTCTATTTTTGGGGTCGATGACATTAATTTGAGTTACATCATTTAACTCAATGTGGCAAACCTTTACTTGCTTATTGCTTTTTCTTTCGTTAATGATGATATCGTACTTACTGATACCGTCATCATCCTCGCTGATTAGGGTGCTTTGCTCAATGGAATAAGTGTATTCGCGAAGCAAATATGCCGAAGAGATATAAATAGCGACTACTATGAGAATAATTGAAAGTGCTTGAGCCAGCACGGGAATTGCTAACATTCCTCTGCCTGCGAGTATAAAGAGTGCCGCACCGCAGAGAAGGCAGAGCAGAGCCGAAATTTTTGCAGAGATATTTTTGTGTCTTATTGTTTTTTTAAACATAGTAGATCCTTTCACCGATTCGCCAATTTTCGAGCCATCGATATCAGGTTATCCTTTTGATTTAAGGATTGTTCTTCAATTACCGAAAGCAGAAGAGAAGACATGATGCCGCCCAGTTTTTTTGCTTCAATGCCTGCAGAAATGAGATCGTTTCCGGAGGCAGCGAGGTCTCGAAGGGAGACACAGGGTGATTTATCGTTTTCTTTAGCTATTTCTTCAGCGAGATTATTCCGACCCCGCAAAAGAGCGGCATCGCAGGCGAGCTCTCCGTACTTTGCCAGCATATATCGGGCGGTTGCGTCATTTTCTTTAAATTTTGACGTGATTTCTTCAAAAAAAGCGTCATCGGAGAGCAATTTGACCGCATTTACGGTCTCTCTCGAGAGCTTCATGCAGGAGATGGTAGGAACAGTATCGAAAAGCGCCGCAAGTCGAGTTGAGAAGCGGTTTGGAAGAGAAGATATCGGCACTCTCGGAGATTTTATGTCTGGATGAATATATTTTGCGGTGTCGGTTTCAAGTAAAAGCGAAATTCCGCGGTCGGCATGGGGAGAAAGCATCATTTTCTCCAGTTCAACGCTTTTTCTCTCGGCAGAAACACTTGAAAGTCTTTCTCCGAGACGAATTGCCGCCTGCTTGGTTTTCTCTTCAATTTCAAAGTCGAGAACGGTTGCAAAACGGATAGCGCGCAGGATTCGGAGCGCATCCTCGGTAAAGCGAGTTTCGGGATCGCCAACTGCACGAATTATCTTTTTTTCAATGTCATCGCAACCTCCGAAAACGTCCACTATCGCGCCGTCAGCCGAAAGCGGGTCGCCCGCCATGGCGTTTACAGTGAAATCACGGCGGCGCAGGTCTTCAGTTATATCGGTTGTGAAGGTGACGGCATCGGGATGGCGCGAATCAGTGTAGCTTCCGTCGATGCGGAATGTGGTGCATTCGTAAATTTCGCCGTTAAGAAGTACGGAGACGGTGCCGTGCTTAAGTCCGGTGGGGATGGTTCTCACGCCTGCCGCATCAAAAATTTTTATCATATCCTCGGGAGAGCAATCGGTGGTCATGTCCCAATCATTGGGCGTTCTGCCCATTATAACGTCTCGCATACAGCCGCCAACGGCATATGCGCGGTGTCCGTTGTCAGATAAAATTTTTGCGATTTTTGTAACGTTTTCGGGATAATTTTTTATCATAAAATGCCCTCCTTTCGATATGTATTTATTATAATTTAATTACAATCTAATTATAATCTAATTTCGTCCAAATGTCAATGAATTTTTAACTTCAAATTTTGATTTATCGGGGAGATGGCGACACCCTAAAACCGTAGGGGAGGGGCTTGCTCCTCCCGCCTCGTTGGTTTAAAAATGTTCGTCACGGGACGTCGAGGGCGCCGTCCCCTACGACCGCGAAATCGTTTAAAATCCTTCTACGGTAAACAAATTGGCAAACGTTTAAAACCGTAGGGGACGGCG
>JAZOMF010000003.1:0-23434 GCA_045653805.1 Eubacteriales bacterium | reverse complement strand
ATTTCAACACTTTACAACGCTAAAGTCTGCGTATTAACTGTTAATTTTTTGTGATACTCTCTGCACCTTGTCGGGGATGCTATCCGCCGAGACTTTTGTGAACTTACTCTGCACGTGAAGAACCGTGCTACCGAAGTCCATATCAAAGTTGATGTCTTGAGGATAGAGCCCACGACGGAAATGCTCGATACGCTCCTCTCGCGTCATAGCTTCAAGGAGCGGTATTTTCTTTTCGTTATCCCGAAGAATGGCTTGAATCATTTCATATTCTTCGTCGGTATGAGTTGTGATGATATGAGTAGTTCTGTAATTCTTGTTTTCGGTCATCCAATGTCCTCCTTATTGTTGATCTCGTTCATCTTGGCTCTTGCTATTGCCTTGCGTTCCTCGGTGTACGGCTCGGTGATGCGGTAGGCAAACCTTTTCTTATCAACCTCAAAGGAAAGGTATCCAAGCTCGTCATCGTCGGTCAGCCTGCAAAGTGATGGAAACTTCTCGGCAAAGGAAAGCAGGCGCTTCTTTAGATTTGTGTTGTGTGTCCGTATGACTACGGGGGCGGGTGTTTCATCAAAATAGATTTCGGTTGTCTTTTGGCTTTTGGTTTTATTCGTTATCATTCTTTTTTCTCCTAATTTCATAAAATTTTTGAAGTAAGACGTTTTTCTCTCAAAAACACTCGGTCAAGAGCGTGGAAAAATGCGGATTTTCCAACAGAAAGTGCCTTTGTGGTGTAGGATACGTTTTGAGGTGCCAGAAACGGAAAAATGCCGTTTTTCTTCGGTCAAGACCGTAAAACTGCCTTCGCGGGCGGTAGCAAATTTATACGGTCAAGACCGCACCTTTATCTGTCCTCGCGTCCGTCCTTTTTGTGGGCGGATTTCTGCTTTTCTTGCTCCAATAGCTGCGGGAACTCGATCAGCATTACGGTTCGCTCAACGGATGCGCTTCGGTCATATACGTCCTTGCACATCGCAAACTCCTTGCGAAGCGTTTTTATCTTCAATGTCAGCGCAAAGACCTCGTCGCGTATCGGTTGCACTTGCTCGGGATCCTTCATCCAACGAATCTTATTCCAAAGTGTTCGTCGTTCCTTGCATAGCGCCTTAATTTGCGGATCGACCTTCAGAGCGTGCTGAATGAGATCATCTTTCGTTTCAAGTCCGTACTTGCCGAGAAACTTGGCTTGCTCCGAGTACATACGGGCGCGACGAATGTCATCCTTGATGGCAGCATAGGCTTCGGGATTTTTGGGGATGACCTTCGGTACTGCTCCGAGCAGGTAGAGGTAGTGAAGATATAGGGCGCGTAGTCCCTTCGGCTTTTCATCCAAGGTCGGCTTATAATACTGTACCTTCACCCAACTATATTCGCGCGCGTTTTTTACCATCCGCGCCTTAATAGCTTCCTCTGTATATTCCGCACCGAGCTTGTCCATACGGAAGAACTTGTTAGAGCCATACGGCTTGATGCGAAGATACTGTCCTCGGTACTCAAAGGTGTAGCCGAGGTCACGCATACGTCTATAAAAGTTTTTCAAGTTAAGTTCAAAATTTGAAATTGCCATAATGTCCGCGCGTATCTGATCGCGTATCGTCGGTATTCCTTTCTTCTCGGCGTGAACCTCCGCGATATGCTTGGCTCCTTGTTGCTTCGGCTTCTCGATGACAGATAGACCATACTCCCTGCAAAGTCTGTCCGAGGTTTCGCGCATCAGCTTATAAGTGGCTTTGCAATCGTGATACCGCTTACCCGAAAACCCCGTTGCCGATAGACAGAAGTGATTGTGTACGTGTCCGCGATCTATATGGGTGGCGACCACAACGGGAAAGTCCTCGCCCCATAGCTCGTTGGCAAGCTGAACTCCGATAGCGTGAGCAACGTCGGGAGTAACCTCGCCGGGCTTAAAGGATTGGTAGCCGTGGTAGGCTTGAATGTCTGAACTGTCCGTGTCCTCCAAGAGTGTTAGCATCACCTCGTTCGCGTTCTCGGGTGTGCAGTTAATTCCCGTGACAAATTTCTTTTCCTCCGTTGCAAAATGATCGTAGGGCAGACCAAGAATTTCAGCGGCAAGTCTTTCAGACTCAACAAAATTTTTGTTCTCAAATTCCATCGTGGTTTTGTTCTTGTTCGCAACGTAAGCAATCAGCTTACTGACGTGCGCACTTACGTCCCAAATTTTAGTTGTTGCCAAACACCTTCACTCCTTTCTTTGCATACTCTTGTTGGATTGCTCCAAGCACCTTCATCACCTCGTCAGCGGTACGTTTGTATTCAAGCTCATCCACAAATCCAAGCGAGTGCGCCTTCGCTGCTATCTGATTCATACTTACACCCAAACGTCTTAGCTCACGAGTAAATTCTTTCACCTCCACCGAGGGCGGTTCAATGGGAGCGATCCATTGAATGACGAGGCGGAGATACTTGCTCTTGTCACGCCCGAAGGTTGCTACATTTTCGCACAGCTTCTGATATTCCTCGTCGTTCAAATAGAACTTAACGAGGTTCTTGCGCTTGCGCCCGCCTTTAACTTGTACTTGCTTTTCTTCCATTTGAATTGTCCTCCTTAATTTTTCAAAATTCTGTTGTGGATTTCTAAGTACGGGGGTATGGGGTTCTCCCCACCTTTCGCATTTTGTGTCCACAAATGCAGTGCTTGTCAAGAAAATTGACGGACACAAAGTCCGTGATAAATTAGAGGTAAACCCTCACATCCGACTCGCCGTTTTCACCTTCCGAGATAGCACTCAAAACTGCTTTGACAAAACAAAAAAGACCCGTACTTACACACACAGATCACGGGAAACACCAAAAAGCGAACGGCGCACGTTCGCTAAAAAATGTCCCGCGCCTATGTATAAGTACGAGTCTATAAGCTCGTTTCGATAAGAGAATGCAAGCGCATTCAATGCCGGTTTAGTGGCTGATGGCGACGGATTTCTTGTGAAATAGATTACTAATCATCGGCGGATGAGCCGAGCGTTCTGTCTTGTTTGTCAAGCGGCACGAGGTTCGTTCTCCACCGCAAGTATTCACGCGAAATATATCTTATTCAGTTGTATAGAACTCAATTTGGATGGCAATACTAATAATGGGAAAGTATGCCTATGTGAAAATTGAGTATTATATTATATCACAAGCGAATGATATTGTCAATAGGTTTTGCGAAAATTCTTGAAATTCTTGAAAAACATTTTTCTAAATCGCTTTGGAGTAATAAAAAAGGTAAAAGAAAGCCGCTATCGCGGCGTGGCATCCACGCTTTGATAGCAGCATAATCGTTATTAAATTTATTTTGAATTTGGAAAACAGAGTGCTACATCCTCGCCATTTTGATTATCAATAACAAGTACAACTTGATCTCCATTGTGTACTCCGTAGTCGGAAAAAGGCTCGTTCAAAAGCTTTGCAAAGAAATAATGTCGATCCTCTTTGTCGCCGATATACTGAGTTGGGCGAACCCAAATCTTCTCCGGCTTCAACCCCTGCACATACAAAATAGAAAGTATATCATCAGGGCAATCGTAATGTCTAAATTTATCGAGATATGTAATAGAGCGAAGCTGCTCATCGTTTTCGTCAGAATACCCCTCATTGGTAATCTGAATATCTCTTGCGTAACGCTTCCATAAGGCTTTGTTTTCGATTGGAATTAGCTCAAAGACCTTAAAGCATTCACCGCGAACCGTCAATCCAACCTCATCATTAGGCCATACGAGAGTATAGTCGCCATCCTCGTAATAGGTCAATCCTAAAACCTTATAAGAGAAGCCGCACATCTTATCTATGTATCCATATACAAGCGCGCTGTTGACTTGAATCCCCTCGGGAACAACCTTTTGCTTTGAACTTTCCGCCATCATTTGAAATGTGTCAAAGCAATAACCGTTATCGAGGACGATGGCAAGCTTATGATACACATCTCTAAAGCATTTATATCCTTTAGGCGTGCTTTCCTTCAAGGTAAGACCGAGAGAAGCAAGCTTTCGAATGACTTCTTCCAAGCTTTTCTTTCCTAAGTTTCTTACCTTTATCATATCCTCATACGTCTTTTCAGATAAATCTTCTACGGTATTTATGCCCGCCCGTTTGAGGCAGTTATATGAACGTACGGAAAGATCTAATTCTTCAAGAGTTATGCGCAGTACCTTTTCTTTCAAACTTTCCACCATAATCTCTACCTCCTAATTTTATACAAATTATAACACATTTTTGATTTTATTTCAACTGTTCAACCTCCAAGTAGCAACAAGAGATTGCCGTTTACAATTTGAGTAGCATACTCAGCATCAGAATTTTCAAGAATGTACTGCACTCCCGATGCTATGCGTGGCGGTCTGTAATCCATTCGATGAGCATCCGAACCGATGAAATGAACATACTGTTTGCGAAGTAGCTCCCGCGCTCGCTCACGAATTTCTCCATCCGCTTCATCAACAAAGCTAAATGCATTCACTTGAATCATAGTACCGCTTTGTATCAGCAAGCGAACCATTAAGCTCGTAATGTTGTAATTGCGCTCCATATGCGCGATGATCGGTTTGTATCCGTGTTCAGTAAGTGCTTTAACAATCGTCAATGCCTCGCTTGGTTTCGCATCTTGATATAGTTCTGCGAGCACGTGATTTGAGTTTCCGAGCGTAGAGAACGCACCAATATCAAGACCGTAAATTATATCGTCAATATACTCTCCTGCACACAAAATCTCGCAGCCTTTATGTATTCTCACATTGATTTTTGCTTCAGTAACGGCATCCTTCAATCGAAAAAAAGAAGCTAAATAACGTTCTCCATCATCTTGACAGTACCCGTTATGCGAAGTACAAAACACATCCGTCACACCTTGTTCTGCTGCGCACTTTAGCATTTGCAACGATTCTTCTATACTTCGTGATCCGTCATCAATGCCGGGGACAACGTGCATATGTAGATCTACAATTTCGTTCATTCAATCACCTTTCTTTGCTCAATTCCACGAAGTACTTGCTCGCTCACACATTTCCTCAATATAATCTCTGCGCTTCAACGTGTCAAGCCACTCCTTCGGGATGGCATTATAACCGTAAAGAGCACCCGCAAGACCGCCCGCAACTGCGGCAACGGTATCGGTATCATCACCAAGATTTACGGCTTTCAGTACACAATCGCGGTAGTTATTCGTAGTTAGAACGCACCAAAGAGCAGCCTCGAGAGTGTCTACAACGTATCCCGTACTCTTAATATCGTCAATCGTGAGTTTCTCAAAATTAGAATCAAAAATCCGATTGTAGTGTTCAAATTCGGGAAGATAATCAAGATCCTCTCCCGCAAATTTAATGCCTGCTATAAGGCTCTCACGCGTGGCTTCTTTAAGCAAAAAGCTCAGGCAATACCCGTAAATATAACAGCCCATAATAGAACGGTCGTGAGCGTGGGTAAGTGCGGAGGCACGCTTGATACATTCCATCCAAAGCCAATGACCTTCTTCATTGCCTTTCAAGAAGGTTGCGGTCGCATACATCACAAATGGATGAATGCGCATCAAAGATCCGTTTCCATTGGAACGCTCTTCCATCAATCCGCATTCGTCAACGGGTTTGTGGTATGCAAAATAGTTGTCAATAGCATAACTGCAAGTGTTCCCAACGTCGAACATTTCGCCCGTCGGTGTGTACTCGTCATCATAATACCACTCACCGAACTTAACCATTATATCATCGAAATCCAACTTGCCGTTCGCAAGACTATCAAGCGCCGCAAGCGACATACTCGTATCGTCAGACCAACACCCTTCGGGATAGGGATATGTGCCGTAACCGACCATATCCGTAATCGGCTTCTCGTCAAGCTCATTCCTCTCGCAAAACTCTACGGGTACACCGAGTGCATCACCAACCGCGTGACCGAGCATTACGGCTTTTATTTTATCGTTAATCATATTCATATTTACCACCACCATCTTTTAGGACAGAGCCACGCAATGATCAATATTGCAGCAACACACAGAAATATAGCAAGTTGATACAATAGAGCTAATGCAATAAGAATGCCTACAGGCACTAAGATTGCCACACTGATAATTGTGAATATCCGCAATAATTTACGCGGCTTGGTTAAAAGTATTTTTTCTCCAGAGGCGTTTGTTGGTTCTTCGCGCAGTTTTTCAACGATTAGTCCGATATATGCTACAATTATACCGCCAAGGACAAAACCAACTCCGCCACCACCAACAAAACAAACAAAAAATGGTATCGAGTGGATAATTACAAAAATTACGCTAAATATGCCATAATCCCATTCCAAATCATTTTCTTGATACCATTCAATGCCCCAAAAAGAGAACATTAGCACAAAAATGGTAATCGCCCCGATAATACCTGAAACCAAATATACTTTGTTTTGAATTTTATGTTCTTGTATCATTTCCTTCCTCCCTATGTTTTGTCAATCCAATTATAACGAATATTGTGTCCGATAAACCGAACACTTGATGCTAATTTATTATACCACATCCTTTATTTTACTTGAAAATTTCGGGGGATTTGCAACCCCCCTAAAAATTCAATCATTTTTGAAAGTGTGTTATAATATAGGTTTAGGCGTTTTCGCTGTCCTCTTCGAGATATTTTTCAAGATCCATCGCATCAGCTTGACAAGTTCTAACCGCAGTGATAGCTTCGCTCATTGCATAGTAGCTCCTGCCTACGCCTTCCTTGGTTTGACGGTAGTTCGCAGCACGTTCACGGCGAATACCGATATTCTCGGCAGTTTCTACGGCATCAATATTAGCCGCAAGGAAGATAAACTCCCATCCGTATTTTTCAGTTTGTCTTTTAATCTTCGCCTTGATCTCCGCGCTTGAATAGTGATGACTTGCATTCTCCATTCCATCAGTTGTAATAATGAAGATGGTATGCTCGGGAACATCCTCGGGGCGAGCATACTTATGTATATTTCCAATATGATGGATCGCGCCGCCGATTGCATCGAGAAGTGCTGTACAACCGCGCACTTGGTAATCGCTGCGTGTCATTGGCTTGATTTCTGATATATCCACTCTGTCGTGGACAACCTCGCTATAATTATCGAAAAGAACAGTGGAAACGTAAACCTTTCCGTCTTGTTCCTTTTGCTTTTCAATGGTAGAGTTAAATCCACCGATGGTGTCTGCCTCAAATCCGGACATAGAACCGCTTCTGACAAGGATAAATACGAGTTCTGTAATGTTGTTTTTCATAATAAAAAACCTCCCTTTGTTTTTGTGCCTTTAGTATAGCACTTTCAAAGGGAGGTTTGGTCGCTTGACGAGGGACTTTTGAATTAGTGTTCTTTTTCTATGTATTTTACATTCAACAAGAAGCTGAACAAACCTTCAAGTTGACCACGTTTGCGCGCGTCTGATTCCTCAATGTATTGAAAATAGCAATTGTTTTTGATATACTCTTTTGCTAATTTCAAATTTTTCACGGTCGGTTCATTAGGATCTTCCATGAGATATTTTTTTAATCGTGCCGTAGATTTATTACCCATTAAGTGATTGGTATATAATCTCCGCCGAAGTGTTGTTGTTTTTCCAACATATAAGACTTCGTTTGTATCTTTATTTGTGATAGCATATACAACACACAAATCTTTTTCTAAATCTGATGGTTTCAATGATCCAAAATAATGTTTTTCAGCATCTTGCATTTGTTTTAGCAACAATGGAATCTCTTGTATTCTATCCATAATTACACTCCCAAAAGTGTCTGATCAAACTCAAACAATGCTTCGTTGATCTCAAAAATATCATAATTGCCGTTGTGAATAAAGTATCTGATAATCTTATCGAACACCTTGCTTCTTGACAGTGTAAAGCCTGCGGTTGCAAGTAATTCTTGTGTTGTGTCCATATCAAGCTGCAAGGAAATCGCAAAAGCAATTACGGTCTGCTTCGATGGTTTATAGTCCTTATTGCTCTTGATTTTAGAGAAGGTTCGCTTGTCCACATTTGCCTTCTTGTAGCATTCCACATCGGTCATACCGCTTTCATCAATGAGGTCAAAGAGCATTTCTTGGAAGCTTCTGTCCATCTGCTTCATATATTCGCGCAAGGATTTGCCCGCAGCGGAACTCGTTTCACGTTTACGCGGTATCATAGCATCGGCGCACATAGGTGCTTGAAGGCACTTTGCCATTGGTATCTCGTCTATGCTACCGTCAAATGCCTCATAGAAATCTTCGTTGTGCTCGTCCACGTATTCATCATTGATAAACTCTTGAATATCGCTAAAGAGCTTTTGACTGAAGGAATACGATTCCTTATCAAACACACAGAGATAGACCGTCAACTCGTGGTCAAACAGAAATTCCGTAATCGTTTGAATAGCAAATTTGAGCACTTGATCCTTCGGGTATCCGTAAACGCCCGAGCTAATCAAAGGGAAAGCAATAGAACGACAACCGCTTTTCACGGCGAGCTTTAACGATTCAATATAGCAAGAGCGCAAAATGATACTCTCACCAACTAAACCGCCGCGCCACACGGGTCCCGACGTATGAATCACATACTTGCAGGGCAAGCCGTATGCGCCCGATATCTTCGCTTGACCAAGCCCAAGCGGGGCGAGCTTGGCACATTCCGCGTCAAGCTCTGCTCCTGCAATGGTATGTATGGCGAGATCTACGCCACTATAACCGATCATTTCTTCATTGGTCGTATTTACAATGGCATCCACTCGCATTTTTGTGATGTCTTGTCTAATGATTTGTAGTGGCATATTAGATCACCTCACTTTAATGGCATTACTCCAAGACTACAATCAATTTACCTCTAATACACGCAGAAAGAGAATATTTGATTTCTTGCCCTTTCTTTTCTCCGTTTACAACCTCAACGTACAATGTATCACCACTTTGCTTTTTGACAATTCCTTCGGTTCTTTTGCCAATAATCGTTTTAATGGCAACTTGTTTGCCGAGCAATTTTTCATACATTGATGGAATGCGCTCTGATTTTTTTACTTTGGCATCTGCTTCGATCACCTTTTCAACTTGCTCTGCAAAGACGGCTTTAGCCTTAGGTTCTTCGTCCGTTTGAGTAGGAAGTTTGATAGGCTTTGCACTCGCAGGAGCCTCCACTTTCTGCTTTTCTTCACGATCCAATTTATATAATTCGCGAATTTCAGCAATATGAGTGTGGGCAAACCAAATACGCTCGTTATCAATGACTATTTCGATCGGCTCATCACCGGCGATATCATCGGTATTCAAATCGCATATATCCTCAACAAACCGCTTGATTTTAGATTCATCAAATCTAATCGAATCGTATTTTGAAGCGCATTCGGGGCATAAACAAAGATACGGTGCATCAAGCTCTAATTCGGGTTTCAACGTTATTTCGTGTGCCTCAATATATTCCTTGGGCTTATGACACATTTGACACGCGCACTTTGTTGTTCCCAAAACGCGATACATATTCTTACAATAAGTTTGTTGCGTTCCGGGATTACTGATTCGCACACTTCGAACTCGTTCCTCATACGTAACTCTCGGCGCAGAATTTCGTGTGCTCTTGGCGTGTTGCTTAAGTGAATCCCAATTCTGAACAGGAACTATTGGGAATTCAAAAATTGGCTCATCATTTGTAGTAGTGATAGGCTGAGCAACTTTTTCCTCTAATTCGTCAAGGGTTATTCCAAATCTTCTTTTTAGTTCTTGCTCAAAATCGAACTGCCTTTGAGCATCGGTTCTATTGGCATAATCTTCTTGATACTTCTTAAACGGATCTTCCTTGAATTTTAATATTTCATATAACTTGGAATCCGTTCTAACTTCACCGTAAATATCTTGGTGCAGTTCTTCGGGGGTTATTTCATAAGGAGCCACAATTCTACCGTCACTCGAATATAACCATTTTCTGTTCCAATCAGTTCTTTGGTATCCGATAAAGAAGTATGGTCTTTGTAACAACTCAACAGCTTCAGAAACTGCATTATCAAGGTTGGGATGTGCTCCACCGATATAAACCGTTCCTTGTAAAGCGGATTCATTTGCTTGCAATATTTTGAAAATCGTTTGAGATTTTATCATACTGCTCGGAGAATTTGGATTTCGATATATAAACTGAATAGCATCTATCAACCGCGTGATTGTTAATTTCCATCGGAAAGTACCATAGGTGTTCCAATGAGGTTGCTTTCCCGCTTTTCCTGTATAATATTCGCCCTCTGTTTTTGAGTCATCTTCTATGATACGTGACTTAACACCTAATGCAATCAGCGAATCCTCGTCAATACCATTTTTCTCATAAAATGTTCGGTCAATATAATAAACATCGGCAATTTCGGAAAAATACCCCTCAATGTTTATTCCATTCAAAGAAGAAAAATATACTTCATTGAATACGGGATTGATATATCCCACCTTGCCATCTTTTTTGAACCTCAAATACAAATCTTGTCTAATGAATCTATTGACCTCGGATTGGTAATCCGTATGATCTCTATACTTCAAAAGCAGCTTCATATCCTCAACGTGTTGCTCATAGCTAACTTCGGAAATGTTTTGATAGCGACGCTTGATGTCTTTTATAAAATAATCAAACTCATTTGGCTTTTGTAGATGCAATACTTCTTCAAAGAATGTTGTATGCTTTTCATATAATTCCGTATCAACAAAGTTTGCGTCAATTCGCACTCCCGTTTTGAGAATGGGGAGAAAAACATTTGGAACATATTGAAAACTATCGTTTCTTCTATATGGTGCAACGAATTTTCCGCTTTTTGTTTTAACAAATTCGGCAGTTAGCATAGCGCCGTTTCGCTTATTAAATTCGTTCGGGATAGACTCAAATATGGAATACAACTGTGATAACCACTCATTGTTCCTACGTGGAAGGAATTTAGGATTCTTGTTTATATATTCTTTCAAACTTTCGGGACGAATTACACCCACATCCAATTCTGAAGTGATGTATTCGTAAAGCGCCCTATCCTTACCCGTATCCGTCAAAGTTGTAGGCAACCACTTATATTCTTGTCCCTCATCGCACAACTCTGTTAATAAAGCATCATCAATTAGCTCGGCTATTTTTTGGTTTCTGACAATCTTTGCAAAGTCAGCATAAGTATATTCACCATTTTTTGCAGGAAGGATTTTTTTCGTTGTAAGAATAGTTTTGGTTTCTTCGTAAAAGCCTTCAAAAAGAGCATAACTTTCAAAAACATCTTCTTGAATCGGTAAAATACGAAGCAAACTCATATTAAATTTACCGGAATCCCGAAGCTCTAACAGAGAATCTCGATACAACTTCAATGTTTGTTTAGCAAGGCTTAGGTTCTCCGCATCATCAGCGGGCACGCTGCTTCGGTTTGGAGTGGTTCGATACGGACCTTGAACGATAAAATTAAGCTTGCTTTCTGTTTCGGTCGGAAAATATACAGAGATAAACGGATACTTGGTTTTTTGAAAATCATAACCGCCCTTTTCATCCAATTTAACCGGGAAGGCAATATCAATAGTTCTGTTCGTAGCTTGTGATGTTTCAATAGGTCTTGAAAACGTCAAATAAGAAATGCTTTCTTCTTGTTCGTTTGAAGAACCAAGCGCAGATACCAAAGTGCAATGATCATTAACCGTACTCTTGTCGAGCAAGTATTCTCCCGCTTCTTCTTTGCCTTCCCAAACAATTCTATATTCGATCAGTTCAAGATTTTTCATAAACAAAAGTGTTGTTATGCCCAAGTTTTTCAATCTCTTAGACAACACTGTATTTAATTCTGCTTTTGACTTGAACCCCGAAAAAGAGAAGTTAACCGCATAAGGAAAGACGAATTTGGTAGTAAAATCGTGCGGTAGTTCTATTTGCTCAATGTCTATGGGATTTGTAAAGTCTTGAATTTGAACAGCAAAAGGCACATATTCTTCGCAATTATCCTTGTAATGAGAAGGATTGCTATATAATTTTACCGTTTCGCATATTCCAAATACAGACTTAAAACCAACACCAAACTCTCCGATTTGATTTAAGTTATTGACCTTATCAGATTTTCCAATATCACATAGTGCGCTTAGGTTTTGTACCGTAAAAGGCTTTCCGTTGTGATACACTTCAAGTCGATCAACAAACTGCTCAAAACGTATACTTGTTGCCCCGGAATCTTCTGCATTCTGAAGCAACTCATATACAAAGTGCGATTTATCGGTATATAGCTGAATAATACGTTCAAGTGCTCTACGGAGCATTTCGGGTTTATTTTGCTTGTTTATAACTTCGGTTGCAATACCCATTTGTTTACCTCTCAATAGTCAGAACACCGTTTGCTATCAACGATGTATGAATATCTGCTTGTCCTGCTTTTTTCTTGATAGATGCTACCTTTGCCTCGTATGCTTCGGTTGCGCCGTCAAGCATAGATTGGTACATACGAATCAAGTTCATTTCTACCGCATTGTCAATCTGTGTTTCAAGACTAACCTTGCGATTGATATAGTTGTTGCGGATGCTTTCAAGCTTATAGTTCGCCATTGTACCAACCGACTCTTGATGCTTCTTGCGCTCCGCAAACAAAGCAACGATCTGCTTTTCTTCAAGCTTGCTCCAAGCACTCGCATTGATGCTCGGCAATGTGCGTGCTTCATCTGCCGTTTGCAATATTTCGGTCAACTCTGCCGCAACCGCATCGTTCTCGCAAACGGGAACAATCTTGAAGCAAGGATTGAGTCCTATATAATTCCAAGCATAAACCGAGAAATGATACGTGCCCGCCGGCAGACTATCAGAGCTATATCTCAAATTGATATACGAGGTTTGATTGGTAGCATAATACTGCGCGGCTTGTCTTACAAGAGGATGCACCGCCGTAATAAAGAAAGCTTTTCTATCCTTTTCTGCGGCTTCTGAGTCAAAAGTAATCGTATGATTGGGATTCTTATCCTTCAAATAGTTGTCCCAATCTCTCTTAGTTGAGGAACGAATAGTGGAAAGCTTCTTAAAATCTTCTCTGAGTGCTTCGCGGGCAAGCTTATTCAAACGCAGAGTTTTGATCTCGGATTCACCCAAAATGTAATTACCAACACCAAGGCGGTCATTCAAGTATCGCGTAACCAAATACTGCAATCCCGTCGGGCTCAACCAAGGGCTTTCTGCTTCTTGAATTTCTTGGGAAGTGTGGTATCCCGAAAGATCAAAGCCAAACAGTTCCTTTTCCTCATCCTCAAGCTTGTTAAGTTCTTGTACACGTCTGATCTCATTATCAGCCATCTGCTCAAGCTTACTTCTGCGTTCTTCATCGGTAAGCGTAGCATTTACCGCAATCTTTTCGACCTGCGCACCGATCTCGCTAAGGATAGCTTCACATTCACCGATACTCTTTTCAAAAATACCAATACGGAGCAGGCAACGCTCATAAATATCCGCATCAACGGTGTTATTCGTGATTACATTGTAGATATTTACGACCTCGCTCTTTTGTCCACGACGGTCAATTCTACCGATTCTTTGCTCAATGCGCATAGGGTTCCAAGGAAGGTCATAGTTGATCATCATATCGCAGAACTGATAGTCAAGACCTTCCCAGCCAACTTCGGTAAAGAGCAGAATATCAATGGCATTTTCATCTTCCTTGGGCAGTTCAAACTGCTTGCGAAGTTCGTAACGCGCATCGTCCTTGACACTACCGTCAATCTGCTCCACTCGCAATCCTTCGGCACGCAGTTTCTTCTTCAAATATGCAAGCGTATGACGGAAGGTGCTAAACAGAATGATTTTATTATTTTCAACGGTTTGCTTTTCCTTGATGATTTCAAGCACACTATCGAATTTGGGATCTTCCTCGGGGAGCGAATCTGCCAATTCGAACACATGGCTTGCCATTGCCGAAAGAGTGGAAATATCATAGTCGCTCAACTTTGCATTATCTACATCGTCCTCCGAGTCGGCTTCAAGCTGCACCAAGCGTCTTTCAAGAATATCACGCACATAAGGAGCAAGACCAAAGATACAGCTTGCCGCTTGTCTGCGTATGGTACTCATCATAAATGGTACTGAGCATACGTTATGAAGCGTTGAAAGTGCGGCATACTCAAAGGCAAGCAATTCATTATGCAGTTCTGCCTGCTCGGGAGTAAAATCACTTGCAATCGTATGTGTTCTTCTGACACAGAAATCTTGAATATCACGACGTCTTGTACGATTGAGCATAGTTGCAAAACCGTGAAGTGACTCAACATCGGAAATTAGCTTTACGCGATCTTCGCGCGACAAGTTTTCTTCAGCAAGCTTTTTCAACACCTCTGCATATAAGGGGTTCTTTGCAATTACATTTACACCCCACTGAGTCTGCAACACACCTTGGAGTTCCTCAGATGCCGCAAGCTGCCAACCTTCTGCCGCACCACGAATAATGTGGGAACAACGAGAAATGTACTCGTTGGGTTTAGACATCGTAACGAAGGTATCCTTATCAATTACAACGTCGGGGCGCAATACGTTCAACAATGTAAAGAGGTCGTTATCACCCGTTTGAAGCGGTGTAGCAGTAAGCATAACAACAGCATCTGCGTGCTCGCAGAAATACTTAACACACTTGTAGGCAAACGCCTTTTCTTTGTCCATACTGCCGTTACGGATATGATGTGCCTCATCGATGATGACCAAATCGAAGTGAGGCGCAGGATCCAAATCGGACAATCCGTAGGATTTTCCTTTTTTAACTTCTTCACCTTGATAAACTCGGCTATCCAAAATAGAGTAAGGAATAATTGTCTTGTTATAGCGAACAGGCCATTCTCCGTCCCTATCCGTATCCGAAATGATTTGACGAAGCTCTTGTCCCGTAACGGGAACGAATTCCTCATCAAAACGCTTCATTTCATTTTCCCATTTACGTTCCGTTACAAGCGGCTTGGGGCAAATGATGAGTACGTTTTCAAGCTCATTACGAGCCTCTAACTCTTTGATAATCAAGCCTGCTTCAATCGTTTTACCAACACCAACGCTATCCGCAATCAAAATACGGGGTTCGTCCGCCTTGATAAGCTTCAGCGCAGGTCTGAACTGATACGGCACAAAATCGATTCTCGCGGCGTTCAGAGAATAAAGATTGCCGGCAGAGGGATTGTTGATTTGATATGCCGTCAAATAACTTTGCAGAGTAGCCAAATCAACCCAATTATAGTTTGGGCGTTCCTCAATCAATGCAATCTGTCCTGAATAAAAGGTCTTGGTTTCGCCGTTTACGAAAACTTCGTACTTTTTGATTTCGCCAAGATCAGTAACTGAGCATACCATTCCTTTGACATCGGGACTACCAATCAAATAAACCTTACTCATAGCCACAATGTCATCCGTGTTGACGGTTGACGTCGAAACGATTTCCGTAATAGGCTCGTTTTCTTGCACCGACTCGATTTGGATGTTTGACCCTTGTACCGCTTGCATAAAACGATCTACATCATCAAGCACGTGCAAAGGAGCTTCAAGCCAAGAAAGGAAGGCGTGAAGCGTATTGATGTCATAAACAACGGTATCCTTATCTGCCATTCCGCTGCTATAATGTGCCCAACGATTTCTGACCTTCTGCATTTCTCTTACGCACTCACGGTCTTTCGTGGGAAGATATGCAAAGTTGCGCATAGCATACCACGATTTATCCGTAATTCTAAGAAGGGCTGCCAAATCAAAATCCGAAAGATTGCTGTATTGATTGTTCTCGGCAATCTCCCGCTGATTATAACTCAAATTAGATATGACACATTCCTGCCACCAATTCTCAGATACCTTGGGGAGCATTTTATCAAGCCAAGATTCCAAGAGCTTTGCGGCAGTATGTAAATATTCATTTATTTTTCCAACAACTTCAATATTGTGCAT
This sequence comes from Eubacteriales bacterium, assembly GCA_045653805.1. Lineage (GTDB taxonomy): Bacteria > Bacillota > Clostridia > Oscillospirales > CAG-272 > SVTX01. The sequence continues at coordinate 7,602 of JAZOMF010000003.1, read as the reverse complement.
AACGATCTCCAATCAAAAGATTATTTCTCAGCTGCGTTTCCTGCTTTTACCCAAGCATCAACTTCGGACACCTTGAACTTCCAAAGACGTCCAACCTTTGAAGCAGGCATATTGCGCTTTGCAATCCATACGAGCACGGTATCTCTGCTGACACCAAGGTGCTCCATAATCTCTTTGAGTGAATACCATCTTTCCGTTTCGTTAGTCATTTCAATTCTCCTTCGACAAAAAGATACAATTATTTACTCTATTATACTATAACATCATCAATTTGTCAATCAGTTATGATTGTTTATCGTCGGTTTATGACGGTTTATTTGCCAACAGAAAAGGCGGCGAGATTTCTCCCGCCGCCGAGTGCTTATTCGGTTAGTGTTTCAATCGCTATTTGCATACCGAGTTTGAAAGCATATTCAAAGATGGCTGCCTCCGCCAAGCTCATATACTCGCTCCAACAATCGTGGAATTTCTCAAACACTTCTTTCTGTTCGTCAGAGAAGCTTTTCTCCAAGTCCTCGTGATGCCTTGACATATAGCCGAGAAGTTCTTTCATCTCCTTGGAATTGGTTCGGCTATCTTCTTGCGGTATGATGTTTCCGTGCCATAGCTCTTTTATCACACTCATACGTACACCACCTCCCGCAAGACAATCTCTTCCGCGCTTGCCTTGATGTTGTCCATCTCGGCTACCCAACGGAGCATATCGCGAGCTTTCAATTTCTCGTCTATACCTCTTTCGGCAGCAAGCCGGGTGATGATACTTTCTACCATTTGCTTGGCTTCAAGATCAATCTCATAGAGCCGTTGATTGAGCGTTCCTTCCGAGAGAAGATTGGTGTAACGCCCTTTGCGATGCTCTTTGAGATATTCGAGGTGCAATCTTCCGTACTTGCCGATCGCCTTCTGTTCGGGAAGTTCAAGCAAGGGGTAATATTGCTCGCCTCTGAGTTCATAGGTAATTCCTTTCTGTTCAATGTACTTTTTCATCTTATTGCACCTTCCTTTCCTTTGGTGCTTTAAGTGTACTATAAAGACAGAAAATCTGCAAATGTGCAAAAAAGAAAAATACGAGAAACACCGAAATGTTCTCGTATCTTTCTTCGCCTCCGCAATGCTCGTTATTCTTAATTCTCAGAAACTGTCCTTAAGAACGAGCAGCTGAAACTTGTCGAATTTTTTGCGAAAGAGCAGTAAAAAGGTGTATAAATGTAGGTAAGAACAGCAAAAAGGTGTGTGATTTTGCGCTGTTAACTACTCGACAAAAATTGGAAGTTGTCTCTCTGTATTAGTCCTTCGTTACTATTCTCCAAAACAGTTTTTCAGCAATTACATAAGTGCTGTGGTTTCCGTTAGTGGAAATCGGTTTTTCTTCCGTATAATTTATGGGATTAAAACCATCACAATCCGCCCACACTATCAGCTTGTCATCACGAGTTTTACCAAGTAGGTCACTATGAAAATTCAAATATGCACCAAAAATGTCGCAGAAATAATTATCCTCCCAGCCAACAATATTACATTTTCTTACTCCTGTAAAGCGCAGCTCAATAGGTTTATTCCACTGGCTGTGTAATATCATTTCAATGCCGTGCTCATTCAATTCGCCATTTGCCATAGCACCTTTATCATTAACAAATGCTCCGCTATGATAGCTTATTGATACTATACAGCTATCGTGAAAGTCGCTATATTCTTTCATCAAATTTTCGATATCAATTTTATTTTTTATTTCATTCCACATATAGCACCCAAACTCCTTCCTTTGTTCTCGCAATAGTTCTGCGTCTAATTCCTATTATCAGTGAGTTTATTATATCACACTTTGGTAAATAAATCAAGGCAAAGCCTTGTATATCATCCGCAACTTGTTGCGGTATGGAATCAGCCCAAGGGGCTGTATGGAATCACGACAACGCCGTGTATGGCATCAAGCCGCAGGAACTTTATTCTATACGCGCTTCGCGCAATGCCATGCGCGACTTCGTCGGGGTTCCATACAACGCGCGGGGCGCGTTGATTCCATACCAAGCCTGCGGCTTGGATAACAAAAAAAGGAACTTTTGGTAGACAAAAGTTCCTTTTTTGTTGGTTGCGGGGGTGGGATTTGTTGGCCCTCCCCGCGGATATGGTCGAAATGCGCGCTCATTCTCATTTGCTTCATTTCTCCCTATCCTTGGGGTATCGCTTCACAAAAACGCCACAACGTGGCGTTTTTGCTTGCTCACCCACTCCCTCCTCGTCGGTCGTGGAAGGGCAAACCGCTCCGTAGTCGAAATAACAAAAGCGCACCGCAAGGGTGCGCTTTTGTTATTTGGTTGCGGGGGTGGGATTTGAACCTCACGACCTCCGGGTTATGAGCCCGACGAGCTACCAAGCTGCTCCACCCCGCGATATGGTGCCGGAAGCCGGGGTCGAACCGGTACGAGATAAAATCTCACGGGATTTTAAGTCCCGGGCGTCTGCCAATTCCGCCATTCCGGCATACGAATCCTGCTTCGTGCTTGCTTATTATATCATTCCGTATGCCCTTTGTCAAGCCTTTTTCAAAAAAATCTCGTTTCGGCTTTCCGCTTCCTACTTCTATTCTATTGACTTTCCTTTCGTTTTATGCTACAATAAGCAAGAAATTTTCAAAGGGAAGCCGTCTTTTGCGCGCGCACCCCTTGAAAAGGCAAGCAAAACACGCAGGCATATCGAAGCGGTCACAACGAGGCGGTCTTGAAAACCGTTTGGGGGCAACCCCACGGGGGTTCGAATCCCTCTGCCTGCGCCATAAAAAGAAACCCCATCCCTTGCGGATGGGGTTTCTTTTTATCCCGTGGTACGAGAGGATGAGAGCCCCCCTCTGCGGCTTAAAAGGCCGCAGAATGGGGTTCGCATTTGAGCCGTAGAGCGCGTCAAGCTTGCTTGTAAGCGGCAAGGCGAAAAATCTTCACCAAAGGTGAATATCCCGTAGCCACCCCATCCCTTGCGGATGGGGTTTCTTTTTATCCCGTGGTACGAGAGGATGAGAGCCCCCCTCTGCGGCTTAAACGGCCGCGGTATGAGGAATCTCTCCCACCGGAAGCCCAAGCCGCTCTAAATAAGCAGAAATATCCATTTTCTTCCCCTTTTTTCTGTGATAGGTTCATTATAATACAGACGTCCACCCGTTGTCAAACAAAAAGCGCTTGCCGCGGCAAGCGCTCCTCTTTATTCGATACGCATAAAACGGGGGACCTCTTTTCCCTCATGAAGAACGGTTTCCGAAAACATACGAAGCGGGCGGGCCCAGATCAAGCCTTCCCCGTAAAGGGCGCGGTAGATAACCAGCTCTTCCTCGCTTTCCGAATGGCGGGCGGTGAAGAGAACCTCGTATTCCATCCCCTTATAGTGGCGATAACGCCCCTTTTCCACCGTATTCATATCAGCATTCCTTTTTCAGCATCATCTTGATGATCTCTTTATCGGTGCCGCTCATACCGCGGCAGGCAAGGCGGCCGACGTTCTTAATGGTGTTTTCGACCCCCTTGGTCACGATGCCGTCCCCACCGTAGAATTGCTTATGATGCTTGGTCATCTCATAGCCCGCGATCCCCGCCTCCACGGCCATGGCGATCTTGGCGGCGCAGGAGGGCTTGGCCCCGTCACAGATCGTGCCCGAAAGAATGGCCACCCCGTTGACGACGGTATGCGCGATTTCGTAAAACCGACCGCCCTCGAGGTAGCAGATACCCGAAGCACATCCGACCCCCGCGCTGATCGCGCCGCAATAGGCCGAAAGGCAACCGATGCCTGTCTTTTGGTGAACGGTCACAAGATCGGCAACGAGAAGCGCGCGAAGAAGCTCCTCCTCGGTAGCCCCCGTCTCTCTTGCCCAAACGATGACGGGGACCGAGGTGGTGATACCTTGGTTTCCGCTGCCCGAAAGGATGCAGACCGGCATTTCGCATCCGCTCATACGCGCATCTGATCCCGCGGCGGCCATCGCTCGCGCTTTATCGCGCAGGCTGCAATTTCCGTTGTTATAAAGGATCTTTCCGATCGAAGCACCCCAATCGCCGCGAAGCCCCTCCTCAGCGATCGCCATATTCATTTCGATTTGGCGAAGAAGCAGGGGGCGTACCGCAGCCAGGTCTACGGTTTCAGCGTATTCAACGATCCCCTCGACCGAAAGGATGCTGTAATCAAGGGCGACCTCTTCCTTGACCTCTTCCTTCACGCGATAGCGTTCGGTGATATCCTCACCGCCAAGCGTAACGGCCTCGACGTGGGTATGGCGGTCGGCAAGGTGGACGGTTGCGCATTTTTCGCCCGCCTTGGCGCAAAGTCTCACCTCAAAGGGCTTATCGGTCTCCAACTCGCTGACCGTAATGGGGCAAGCGGCAAGAATGCCTTGGATCTTCTCATGGGCATCCTTCGAAAGGGTGGTAAGCACCTCTAATTTCTTTTGGGGCGCACCCGAAAGAAGCCCCGCTCCAAGCGCCGCCTCGATCCCGTGCATACCGCCCGTGGCGGGAACGATCACGCTTTTTACATTTTTAATAATATTGCCGCTGATATAGGCCTCGATCCCCTCGGGCACGACCCCTAAGGCATCTTTTATAATAGAGGCGGCGAAGCTTAAAGCGATCGGCTCGGTACAGCCCATCGCAAGGCGCATTTCAGCCGCAAGAATTTCGGTATAAAGCGAATGATCGACCATGATGTTTCCTTTACTTTATCGGGGGGCCCGTCTTTTTTCTTATTATACAGCCTTTCGCTTTTTTTGTCAATTTCGCAGGGTAAAGCATCGGTCAAAAAAAGGCGTTTTTCGGTTGACAAATCGAAAAAAACAAATATAATAAGGGGGAAAGGAAGGTGCCTTATGAAAAGCTTTATTTTTTCGTTTTTTGAGCGGATCGGTCTTGCCGATGACGACCGCTATTTTCTGATCTCGGCTTACGAGCGGCTGGGAGAGGAAAACCAAGCTCTGCTAAGTCATCTTGTTGACAAATTTTACAGCGAGGAAAATCTTTTGATTGCTGACGCTGCGGCCCCTCTTACCGAGCTTGCCGTCAAGATCAATATCCCGTTGTATACGCTTCATTTTCTTTTCTGCACGGTGGCCCACCGCCGCCTGCAGGTGATCTACCGGGAAAAAGGATTTGACGAAAATCTTTTTTGGGATGCATCGCTTGATTTAAGGGCCAAATGCGAGGAATGCCGAAAGCAATACGGCGTTGTTGGGACCTCGTCGCTTGCCTGGTTCGGCCCCCTTTTCCGCTTGGACCGTTTTTCCTTCGGCCGTTTGCAATACGCCAAATGGTATCTGCCGGTGGAAGAGCCGTACGAAAGGTTTGGTTTACATATCGACAGCAAAACCCTGATCCCTATGATCCATATCCCCTCTCTTGGGCCTCTTACGAAGGAGGATAGAATGGCTTCCTATCGGGCGGCCTACAAGCATTTTCGAGGGACGATGGGCTTTTCCGACGTTGTTGCCTTCGGGTGCGGTACATGGCTGATCTATCCGCCGATCGTTGCCCTTTGCAAGGAAGGCTCGAATATGAAAAGCTTTGCTGAGGATTTTGAGATCCTTGCTACCAAAGAGGAGCAGACCGGGAAGGACGCGACCCGTGTTTTCGGATGCAACTACAACGGGGACATTACCTATATGCCGAAAAAGACCTCGCTGCAACGAAGCATCGCCGACTACCTCGCCGCCGGAAACAAAATGGGCGTTGGCTACGGCCTTATCGCTTTCGACGGGGAAAAGATTCTCAAATAACACGCTTGGGACAAAAAGAGCAGAATTTCTGCTCTTTTTTCTTTTGAAAGCCTTGGTCTGTCGCCCCCGAAAAGGTATATTGCCGAATAAAGAAAACGCAGGAGAAACGAGACGTATCTTTATCCGATGCAGAGAAAACGCGTATATCCCTTCGAAAGCCGCTAAAACTAACCGCATGAAAAAATGAAAGGAAGCCCTATGGAATCGATTTGGGAAAAAGAGGCATCGCCCGTCCGCTTCGATAAGCTGGAGGGGAGAGGCAGCACGGATGTTTTGATCATAGGCGGAGGGATCGCAGGGATCCTGTGTGCCCATAAGCTGAAGCAGGCGGGGGTCGATTGCCGCTTGGTGGAGGCGGGGCGCATTTTAGGCGGCATTACGAAAAACACCACCGCCAAGATCACCCTTACTCACGGCCTGCTTTACGATAAGCTTATCAAGCGCTTCGGTCAAGAGAGGGCAAGCCTTTACGTAGAAGCGCAGAAAAGAGCCGCCGAGGAATACGCCGCCCTTTCTCAAACGATCGCGTGCGATTACGAAGAAAAGGATTCGTACGTATATTCACTCCGAGACCGAAAAAGGATCGAGCGAGAGATCTCCGCCCTTTGCCGCCTCGGGGTCAAGGCAAGCTTTTCCTCGGCAAAGGAGCTGCCCTTTCGGGTCGCGGGGGCGTTGCGGGTTCGGGGGCAAGCCCAGTTTCACCCCTTAAAATTTCTTTATGCCCTATCAAAGGACCTGCCTATATGGGAAGAGACGAAGGTGGTGGGGCTCAAGCCCCATAGAGCGATCACAACAAGCGGCGAGATCGCCTATAAAAGAATGATTGTGGCAACTCATTTCCCGATCTTAAATAAGCACGGGCTGTATTTTCTTAAAATGTATCAGCACCGCTCTTACGTTCTTGCCTTACGTGGGGCTCAGCCGATGGACGGAATGTACGTGGACGAAAACGATAAGGGGCTCTCCTTTCGGAGCTATGGGGAACTCTTGCTCCTTGGCGGTGGGGGGCACCGCACGGGCAAGCAGGGCGGCTGCTGGCAAGAGCTTGAAGCCTTTGCGGGAAAGCATTATAAAAACGCCGAGACCGTTACAAAATGGGCTACACAGGACTGCATGACGCTTGATGGGGTGCCCTATATCGGGCGGTACGCCAAGAGACTTTCCGACGTATTCGTAGCCACCGGCTTTCATAAATGGGGAATGACCAACGCCATGGTAGCCGCCTCTCTTCTTTGCGATCTCGTTACGGGAAAGAAAAACCCCTATGCCGAGGTTTTTTCGCCTGCGCGAAGCATCCTTCGCCCCCAGCTTGCCGTCAACGCATTCGAATCGGCCGTGGGGCTGCTTACCCCCACCGTCCCGCGCTGTCCGCATCTTGGCTGCGCCCTGCGCTACAACGCCGCCGAGCACAGCTGGGATTGCCCCTGCCACGGCTCTCGCTTCGGCGAGGACGGGCACTTGATCGTTAACCCCGCCACCGACGACAAGAAAATGTAAGGAAAAAGAGCATTCGTAATGAATGCTCTTTTTGGGCATGGGGCTCCCAATTATGGGAAGGTATATAATTCTTAATTATTTATCAGCAAAGCGGCTTCATTTTTCCTTATTCATTGGAAAAGTCGCGCACAGATAAGGTTAATGAATAATGAATAGTGCATGAAAAAAGAAGAATACAAAAAGACCGTTTGTAAACGGTCTTTTTGTTTGGTGCACGGTGAATTATACTATCAAGTGCAACACTTTTAAGAAAGGAAAAAGAAAACTCATATTGAATCCTGTGTTATAATGAAGCTACCACACACCAAAACAACAAAAGGAGAATTCAATATGAGCTATACCCATTTTACCATAGA
>JAZOMF010000002.1:0-2326 GCA_045653805.1 Eubacteriales bacterium | reverse complement strand
ATAGGCAAGGCGACGTTCTGAAACACGTCTATTCCCTGTTCCATACCGCAATCAATGAGATAATATCTGTCATTTGCTTCAAGCAATGTACAGCTTCCCGTTACCTCTTGCGCCGCTCCAACAAATTGAATTTTCATAGTTCGCCTTTCCTTTCAAATAATTTCATCAATAGTCGCTCGTTAATATGTTTCCGCTCGTTTTTTATTATCACCGCTCCGGAAAGCAAAATACGCCCATAACTAATCCAAAGCTATGGGCGTACCGTCATTCTTATACAGATAGATTTCCCACAACCTCATCGGGAAATTATAATTATTCGTAGTATAATTATATCATAATATTATGAATATTTCAACTGTTTTTGCGATATTGAGTGAGGTTATGGAAAACTCAGTTTGTATTACTGTTTCTTGAACACAGTTTTCATAATAGTTGAGAACTTCGGGGGCATACCGTAAAGCAAAACGCCTACACGGTAGATCTTTGCGGAAAGGATACCAATTCCGATAGTAGAGCCAACGAGAATTGCAATCGAAACAGCAATCTCATACCACGCCACAGTACTCATACAAATTCTCGTAAACATCGCCATAGGTGAGGTGAACGGAATATAGGAGCATACGAGCATTGCGGTGTTATCCACAGAGCCGCTGCTCATAGAGATCATAACCACCATAAATGCGATAATGAAAAGGAACGTGATCGGCATCACTGAGGTGTTGATATCCTCGAGCTTTGATGCTGTCGATCCAATCGCGCCAAACATAAAAGCGTAGATAAGAAAGCCAAGCACGAAGAACACAATCAAATAGATAAACAATTCAATCGGAATATCAAATATAGAAGCGATCAAGGGATTGGAAAGAGCTTCTTTGTTCACGTTATAAAGCAGTATCGCCGTACCGAATATGAGAACGAGCTGAGTGAAGCCTGCAATGCAAGACGCCAGCACCTTGCCGAACATCATAGCGTTGGGCTTCGCACTCGTTACGAGGACTTCCATCGCACGTGAACTCTTTTCGGTTGCAACATTGGTGGCTACCATCTGTCCGTAAAGAAGAATGACCATATAGAGTGCGAATATCATTATGTAGGTGTAGAAAAAGTTCTGCATCTGATCCTTACCGAGTGTTTCGGTGCCGCTTTCAATTTGTACTGACAAAATTTCCGATGCTTTTTCGGGAGGAATGTCGTTATCGACCATCTGCTGATATCGATATACCTCTTGCAATACGGTATCTGCAATGGCGGTATTACTATCGTACATTGAAAGGTTGTTTACATAGTAGGTATAGGAGGATGTGCTGTTCATTACAAAAGCGCACTCTGCGTTGCCTGATACGATTTCATCCTTTAGTTCGTCAACGCTGCCTTCTGCGACCTTTACGTTATAATCGACAAAAGCGTTTCCGAAATATTCTTTCACAATCAAAGCGAGGCTTTCATCCTCGGCATATACAAGCATCGTGGGAAGATCAGCAGGCGCGGTATCGCCAACATCATCCGATTCAAATGCCGATATAATGTTTGGGATAAACATTACGATAGCAATCAGTGCAACGAGGAAGATAGTAAATCCAACAAACACTTTGTTTCGAAGATAACCTTTAAGTTCAAATTTAAGAATTTTACCAAACTGTTTCATTGTTCTGCCTCCTTACACCTGCGCGCCTGCGTATTCTACGAAAATATCGTTGAGAGAAGGCTCAAACACCTTTACCTCATCAATATCGTAGCTTTCTACAAGTCGTTTCATCATAGACTGCTTTTCGTCGGGGCTTCCAAGCTGAATAAGCAACGTTCCATCCTCGCGCTCGGTGCAAGCTTCACCCAAGTCTGCTTTTATCTGTTCGGGTTTCGTGGTGCTTACAACGATCTTATCGCGCGGATAAGTTCTTTTGATTTCGTGGAGATCTCCGCTAATAGCCACCTTACCTGCGTTTATGATGGCTATGCTATCGCAAAATTCCTCTATGTAGCTCATCTGATGGCTTGAAAATAGAACGATTTTCCCCTTGGCAATCTGTTCCTTTACCACGTCCTTGAGAAGCATTGCGTTCACGGGATCAAGTCCTGAGAAGGGCTCGTCGAGGATAACGATATCGGGATCGTGTGCAAGTGCGGTAACAAGCTGAATTTTCTGTTGGTTTCCTTTTGAAAGTGTGTCAAGTCGCTTATTGCGGTATTCGGTCATACCGAGTCTGCCGAGCCAATAATCAACAGCTTTTACAGCATCCTTTGCACTCATCCCCTTCAACTCTGCAAAATAGACAAGCTGATCTATGATGAGCTTCTTCGGATAAAGTCCTCTTTCTTCGGGGAGGTA
>JAZOMF010000001.1:0-49349 GCA_045653805.1 Eubacteriales bacterium | reverse complement strand
GGGCTTTCAATGTCTTTTTGTTTGAAAAAAGTCGGGCTGTAAAAAATAAATATTTATTTATATAATTAATACATTAGTTAACAAGTAGAATTTGATCAAAGCAAAGCTTAATATGAAGCTATCTGAACTTGTTAACTAATGTATATAAATAATAATTTATTATATAATTTTTTACTCCGCCACTTTTTACGTTTTACACCTAATGTATAACTCTCTCTATCTCTTTATATTTCTATATCTCTTGCTTTTGCAACTGTTACCTATTGTATATAATATAGCTTCTCTTATCTCCTTATCTCACTTCTATTTCTACCAACCAACGCCTTAAATTCCGCCACATATAGATTATAATTTAAAACTGACAAATATTTTTATATATTTACTGACAAATTTTTTAAGATCACTATAAAGCTTTTAGATCTAAGATTTTTACTAGTAATTTTGATAGAAATTACTAGTAAGCTTCGTAAGAAGCATTTTGATTAAAATATTATTATTTATTATTATTCTTTATTATTATTTATGTTTAATATTCAGCCCAAATAAGTCTGATTATTTAATCACTATAGTCTAAATTTTGAACCATTGATATTCAAAAATTGAACTATATATTTTAATACACCTGCGCCGGAACGCAGGTGTATATCTCTTATTGGCCTCAAAAAGACATTTCAAAATCTTCATCTTCAGGATCATCAGCTGTGTTAGAATGCAACTCGAAGTCATTATAAAGCTTCTGAATTGCCTAGGTCAAACTTAAAATATCTTTTCTTAGGCATCCCATGATACTTGACCTTAATGATGCCGTAGTTTTCAAGCTCTTTACAAGCCACCAATTGCTGATGCCTACTAAGTCCCGTGTTATAGTACATATTCTCAACCGTGCTATAGAACCATCCACCTTCCTGTAGCCCATCGCGCTCTTTCCAATAAGTGTACTCAGAATAGATCTCCGATAACATAATCGCTGTGTTCACATTAAACCTTCTAATAAACGGACGAGGCAACCTCAAAAAATCACTTTTGAACATATCATCCAATTTTGTCTTCATTTGCTTTTAGAGAGGCATTGAAATTTTATTATATAATGAGCCCACTCCCCTTTCAATATATAATACAGCAAATGAAAACACTTTTGATTTTTCATCAAAATGCCCGCCGTCTGTCTTAATTCAGTATCAAAACAAAGTTTGCGAAAGTTATACCAAAAGTTAGCGCCTAATTAGCAATAATACGACATAATTATAGCATCAAAAGAAACTAAAGTCAGTTTCAATGCTGAAAGGAAGCCTATATTATGACAACATACGCTTATTGCAGAGTATCCACCACTCATCAAAAACTAAGTAGACAGATAACCAACATCACCGCTCTCTACCCTGCCGCCACTATTATCAAAGAATTCTACACAGGAACAAAGCAAGACCGTCCGAACTGGAACAAGCTCATGAATCAAATAAAAACAGGAGACACCATCGTGTTTGACAGTGTCTCCCGAATGAGCCGTAATGCGGCTGAAGGCTTTAAAGATTATAAAACACTTTATGAGAGCGGAGTCAACCTCATATTTCTCAATGAACCCCTTATTAATACTTCAGTCTTTGACTCGACAAAAAACAACCTTCTTAATATTGATATAGCAACCGGTAATGCTGCCGTCGATGCCTTCTTCAAAGGTAATATAGAACTTATCAACAACTTTATGATGGCTCTGGCAGAAGAGCAGATCAAAGCCGCCTTCGACCAAAGCGAGAAAGAAGTTACCGACCTACATAGCCGTATCAGCCAAGGTATGCGCGAAGCCAAGAAGAACGGAACGCAGATAGGTCTTTCTAAAGGCACTTCTCTGACAACCAAGAAATCCATTGATTGCAAGGCCATCATTAAGAAGCACAGCAAGGACTTCGGTGGCTCACTCGAAGATCCTGATGTTATAAAACTTTGTGGTTGCTCGAGGAATAGTTATTATAAGTATAAAAAAGAATTGAGAACAAATTAAGGAGACTTTTATGGACAAAGTAAACATTGGAGACAAAATCAAAATCATCTATATGCAAGGTGAACCACACTACACCAACCGAGAAGCTGTAGTTACTCACATTGACGATGCAGGGCAAATACATGGAACCTGGTGAGGGTGTGCAATCCTTCCAGGGATTGATAAATTCATTATTCTAGACGACACGACAAATCATTAATATCAAACACAAAAGGTGAGTGTTTGCATTGAGCAATACTCACCTTTTATAATTAGACAATCGTAATATTTGCCATGCGTGTTATCTCTCTTGTTTGATAAGACACAATATACCCCAGAAGAGAGTGGAAGTCCAGCGTTTTCCTTGTAAATAAACAGATAACTTTCCCATCTAATAAAAGTGTCGTTTGCGGCAAAAAATTAGATGGGCATTTGTATTGCCTAATTTACATTATGAGAAGTTTGCTAATGGAACGATAAAATGCATTGAAGATGAGATACCCTTTGAACTGCCCGAAGGATGGGCGTGGGTAAGGTTTAGAACGTTTACTATCAATCGTGATAGTGAAAGAAAACCTGTATCATCATCAAGTCGTAAGAATGTTGAAAAAAAGTATGACTATTATGGAGCTTCGGGGAAAATTGATAAAATAGATAACTACCTTTTTGATGAAAAGCTCCTTTTGATTGGAGAGGATGGAGCAAATCTTGTAACCAGAAATAAACCGATAGCTTTCTTTGCAGATGGTCAATATTGGGTAAACAATCATGCGCATTGTATCGATGCTACAGATAAAAGGTTTTTGAACTATCTATGCTACTTTATCAATGCAATTGACCTTGAACCCTATGTTACCGGAAGTGCTCAACCTAAAATGAATCAAGAAAATATGAATAGTATTTTGATTTCATTACCCCCTTTTGACGAACAACTTCGCATCCTAAATCAAGTAGATTCTTTTTACGAACTTATTAGCGGTCTTGAGAATGACCAACAGAGCTTGTCGGACATTATAGGCTTAGCAAAAAATAGGATTCTCGATCTTGCCATCTGCGGTAAGCTCGTGCCTCAAAATCCCGATGACGAGCCAGCTTCTGTGATGTTAGAGCGCATCAGAATCGAGAAAGAAGAACTCATTAAGGCTGGCAAAATCAAGCACGATAAGAAGGAATCCGTCATCTTCAAAGGTGAGGATAACTCTTATTATGTGCGAGCAGGCGAACAGATCGAAGATATATGCGCTTGGGAGTTTGATGATGTGCCTGAAAGTTGGGGACTTTGTGCGCTCGGTGAGATTTGTGATTATGGAAGTTGTACCAATGTAGAAACAGACCAAATATCTGATGACGAATGGATACTCGACCTTGAAGACATTGAAAAGGATAGCGGAAAAGTTCTTTGCAAAGTTCGCAAGATCGAACGAAATGCAGTTAGTACTAAGCACAAGTTTTCGGAAGGTCAAGTGCTATATAGCAAGCTTCGTCCCTACCTAAACAAAGTGGTTTTGGCTGACGAGGACGGCTACTGTACCTCTGAAATACTGCCACTTGATTTTTCAGAAATAATAATCCCTGCATACGCAAGGTATTATTTGATGTCACCAACGTTTTTAAAATATGCGGATAGATGTTCTTACGGAGTTAAGATGCCGCGCTTAAGTACTACAGATGGTAAGAAGGCTGTATTTGCCGTGCCTCCTATAAATGAGCAAATTCGCATTGTTGAAACAATCGAAAATGTGTTTGCTCAATTAGATACAATCGCAGAATCATTGAACTGAAAACAGCCGCCTTCTTACGAGGGCGGCTATCTTTATTACCATGTTACGACCTTATCGACAATCGCTTGTTGTTCACTTGCGGTTCGGCGCAGGTAGATACGCGTTGTCTCAATGCTCTCGTGTCCCATAAGGTCAGCGAGCAATGCGATGTCATTGAACTTTTCAAGAAAGTTCTTTGCATAACGGTGACGGAATGAGTGTGGGTAAACCACTTTTTTATCGATCCCGTACTTATCGGCATAATTTTTGAGCTGTTGCGATATACCCCTCGTTGTAATGCGATCTCCATACCGATTCAAAAACAAATAGCCAGAGGAACGATTCGTTTCCTCCAGCCATGTAAGTGTTTCGGTTCTCAACTTTTTAGGTATGTATAACCGTCTCAGCTTGCCTCCTTTGGTATACAAGTCGAAATATCCGAGTTCGATATGTTCTATTTTGATTTGGATGAGCTCACTGACACGAGCTCCGGTCGCAGCCAAATACCATACAACGAAATACCATTCCATATTACCGTCCTTTTTAAGTTGATTTTTGAGAAAGTTATAATCGGCGTTGCTGATAACGTTTTCAAGGAAGTTCTTTTGTTGGATTTTCACAGCTTTCAAATGAAGCTTTTCTTTGCCGAGATATGTAAGGTACTTGTTCATTGCCTGTATGCGCAGGTTGACGGTTTTCGGCTTGAAAAACTCCATCAAATAGCCCTTGTAGGCGAGTAGGTTTTCCTTGGTTACACCATCGTAATGGGTGTGGTAAAAATCCACCGTCCAAAGATAAGCGTCGAGGGTATTTCCAGAGAGATTATTCTTTCTCAAGTACTCCTCAAAGGTTTGTTGCGTCTTCATAATAGACACCTCCTGATATAAAATAGATTCGGTTTCCCGTGCTAATATTATACCAAATAAGTGTTAAGAACTCTTATTATGAGAACTTACCATCTTCGTGGGTATGGACTACGCTCGGTATGATTTCCCAACTGGTAACTAAAGGTACAACACCAAGAGGCGGAAATGTTGCGTATACTGAATCTGGCATAGGTTTCTTAAGAGCAGAAAACGTAAAAGGATTTGATCAACTTTCCCTTGAAAATCTTAAATATGTCGATGAAAACACACACTACGATTTCTTGAAAAGGTCAATTCTCCAAAGCGGAGATATACTGATTACAATTGCGGGTACACTTGGAAGAACTGCTGTTGTGACAAGTGATGTCTTACCACTTAATACAAACCAAGCAATTGCTATTGTGAGACCGGTCAATATCGCTCATATAAACATAAAATATATTGTGTATGCTTTGAACGCGGAATATATCAGCAAAGCTTTATTGCATCAAGAGGTTGCAATGGCAATACCAAATCTATCTTTGGAAAACATATCTGATTGCTCAATCCCGCTTCCTCCTCTTGAAGAGCAAAATCGCATAGTTGGGTTTGTCGAAAACGCCTTTCAATTAATTGACAGCATCGAACCATAAATGCCGAAAAGAGCCTCAAACGAGGCTCTTTTCTATGTCGGATAATTTCTGACTTAGTTCATCTACAAATGATACAATGTGCAGTTGTTCACTTAGAGGAGGAAGCGGAACAATCAGATTATGTAAAGCCTTTGATGAAAAGCCTTGCAGTCCTATTCCTTGGCCACCAATTAACCCCAGCTGCTTCCACATATAAAGAACGTAATAATAGAATCTGTTTGATAGTGAGATGTACGGACGTAAACGATGGATATGGTTTTGTATTCTGATATCGTTATCGAACATCCATATAGCAGATCTGCCAATATCACCGCCTTCACAAACAAGCAAGTCACCCTTTGTGACCGTGCATTTCTCAATTTCGCTTTCTGTAAAAGGCATTTCTTTAAGAGAATCTAATTCAAAACGATCCCAATAAAGGTTTGATGTTGTAATGTAGGTCATTAGCGTTCCTGCAGTATCCGATGAGTTCAACGCCTTGCCAGTATTGTGCGCAAAAAGAGTGCCGAGCCTGCACCAGCACCACGCCTCTGGAAGTTCAAACGGAACGTCTTCGTCAATGCATTTAACCTCTCCATTTTCAAACTTCTCATAATAAGAGTTATCCTCACCTTTGAAGATGACTGATTCTTTCTTATCACGCTTGATTTTGCCTTGTTTGATAAGAACTTCTTTCTCTGCACGAATACGCTCAAGAAGCGCTGAAGCAGGCTCATCATCCGGATTTTGAGGAACAAGTTTTCCACGAATCGCGAGATCGAGAATCTTGCTTTTGATTACGTCAATTGTATCAGAAAGCCCAGAATAGTTTTCACCAATAATATCAATATATTTAGTTGAATTTTGTATGGCATCGCATATTTTTTGCTGAGTTACTATTCCACACACGGGAATCAGAGTGGTTAGAATTCGTTCCAAACCAAGTTTGGGCATTGCAACTTGGTACGTTTTGTGTTTGAATTGTTTTTGCACAAATTCTGTTTGCATTATAAAGCACAAAAATGATTTGTTAATACCAATAGCGGAAACCTTTACAGCGTTTTCTGTTAAATTCATTCCATCCAATTCGTCGGGAAATTCACCTACAGCTCCTATTGTACCTGCTATTGTAATGTATAGATCATTTTTAGCTATTGTATAATTCTTAATTTCGGCAAAAACAGTTTCGTCTATGTACTTGAGATCGGATAAATTTACCGTATGATTTTTCATATCGGTAACTCGGACATATGCGTGATGGGTTGGTTCGGTGGAAAAAGTCATTCCTTTAGGAACACGCTTTCCGCCTTTTACAGATGCAATATTGCCGATGCGAGTCCACCCCCACCCGGATCGCGACTCCAACCCGATCTCATCCTCGATACATTTTACCGTTCCATCAGCGAACTTCTCATAATGTAAATTATCCTCACCGACGAAGATGATAGAATCATCCTTGATGTCCTTGGCTTTCAGCTTTCCGTCCTTGACCATTTGCTGCTTTTGTGCGCGGATTCGCTCCAAGAGAACCGACGCGGGTTCATCGTTGGGATCCTGTGGCACAAGCTTGCCGCGTATAGCAAGGTCGAGAACTTTTTCTCTCAATGCTACGGTATCAATCACAGCTCAATACCTCCAAGGAGATCTTGCAGTTTGGCAACTGCTTCGGTGATTGCGGATGCTTTTGTCTGCATATCGCCGAGGAGCTCACCAATCGTGCGGTCGTCCTTTTCGCCAAGATCCATCCACTTGAAATCGAGTTTGAGGAGATCACGGGAGTATACTTCTTCCTTGGTGAACTTTCTCCATCTGCCGTTAGGCTCATCTGCGGAATATGTAGGAGTTCTATCCTGCATATGACCGGAGCAATAACAAGCAACGAAATCGTCGAGGTTTGCACGTGTCATAGGCTTTGTAGCCATCGTGTGCTTGACACCGGTTCTGTAATCATATACCCAAATGTCCTCGGTAGATTTGCCCTTCTCGAAGAATAGCACGTTTGTTTTTACACCGTTTGCGTAGAAGATACCCGTGGGAAGTCTGAGAATAGTGTGAAGGTTAAAGTCCTTGAGGAGTTTCTCACGAACCTTAGCGGTTGCGCCACCGTCGGTAAGTACGTTGTCAGGCAATACGACTGCAACACGCCCGTTGGTTCTAACGATAGACATGATGTGCTGAAGGAAGTTAACCTGGTTGTCCGAGGTCTTTACAAACTCAGGACGGTTAGCATAAACCTCAACACTGCCTTGGGGTCTCGTTCCAAAGGGAGGATTTGCGAGGATAACGTCAAACATCTTATCTGACTTGTCAATCAAAGAGTCCTGACATACGATAGGGCTGCTCTCTGTACCGATATCGTGGAGATAAAGGTTCATAGATGCGAGCGTAACAACAAGAGGTGTGTTATCTGCACCAAAGAAGGCATGCTCTTTGAGGAACTTTTGCTTCGCAATTTCTTTGCTTTGGGGCTTCATATGCTCATAGGCTGCGAGAAGGAAACCACCTGTACCGCAAGCGGGATCGGCAACAGTTTCGGTGATCTTGGGATCGGTAACGTCAACCATTGCCTTGATGAGCGCACGAGGGGTAAAATACTGGCCTGCGCCACTTTTTCTATCCTCTCCGTTCTTTTCGAGAATTGACTCATAGATAGCACCCTTGAGGTCGCCCTCCATCATGTACCAGTTCTCGCTCGCTGCCATTTCGATAACCTTAGCAAGAAGCACAGGACGGTCAATTTTATTCGTTGCCTTGGTAAAGATGGTTCCAATAAGACCATCCTTTTCAGCGAGCTCGTCGAGGATTTCTTCGTATTTGTCTACGAGATCCTCTCCGCTGAGTTCAAGAAGATCCTGCCACTTGTATCCTTCGGGGATGGAGCTCTCAAAACCGTATGCTTCGCGCTCGTCATCCATCTTCAAGAAAAGAATATAAGTTAACTGTGTTAAGTAATCGGTAAATCCGACACCTGCAGATGCAAGAACGTTTGCAATGTCGCCAACCTTTTTAATAAGCGTAGATTCGCTTTTAACCTGAATATCTGCCATATTAAGCCACCTTCAAAATAAATCTTGATAGTTGTTTGATTTCGGATGTCAACGCCTTGGGGTTATTCCCAAATCCGGTGATACCTCTGCGCCACAAATCGGTATCAAAGGAGTTGAGCTCAGGCAAGCTGAAGGCTCCTTCGTTAACTACGTATACTGCGATCTGACGCATAATTTCTTTTTGCTCATCGGTAAGAGTACGCTGTATCTGACCGCAATAGAGGTTGAATCTCTGGAGATAACCAGTAAACAGGCTGGAAAGCTCTGCGGTTCTACCGTAAGCAAAGCGTACAAGCTGAATGAGATTGGTAAGAGCATTCACATTCTGCTTCTTGTCAAAGTCCTCAACCACACCATCTTCGTCGAGTATCTTATAGTTGCTCCACAGATGGAACGGTGTAAAGAGGCTATTTGCAGAAGCGAGCTTATCCTTCAGATCGGATAGCATCGAATACGTGATAAGAGTATTCTCAGAATTATAAATGATTCGCAGCGCCTCAATGGAATCCTTATTATCCTTAATGTACTTTTCAAAGGTTTCAATAAGAGATCTTGCGGACTCCTTGGAGAAACCTTTATAAATAACCTCGTCTTCCTTATCAGGAGTATAGGTATAATATCCGCGCTGCATCTCAAGAAGCTTTTCTCTTGCTTTGATATTTCCGATAAGGCAAGAAACAAGTTCTGCGCGAGCATAGTTGTCCCCCGATGCGCTCACAAACGGAGGCAATGCGTGGGTACTGAGTGCTTTATTGATATCGTTCGCTAACGTTCTCGGAGCATATCCAAAATCAGAGATAAAGATATCAAGATGCCTACCGTGCAAAACATCGTTTTCATATCTGCGGTTAATGGACGCGCAGTAATCACGGAGCAAAGCTATATTCTCATCGCTCAAATCGCCATGAGCCAGATGCTCGATCAAATGCTCAAGCGAAAGAGTTTTGGTCTTCGGCTTTCCTTCCTTACCGGGCTTAGGCATATGCTTATCACTCTCGGTGACTCCAACAGCATCAACGATATAGAAGCACTCTTTTGTGGTTGCATTCGGGGTGATTTCCTTGAGTTTATCCTCGGAAATAACACGGCATCCGCGTCCCTTCATCTGAGTATAGAGAACCTCGGATTTAACGTCGCTCATAAATAGAACAACCTCAAGGGGCTTGACGTCGGTTCCGGTAGCAACAAGAGTTACCGTTACTGCGATACGGAAATCCTTTTCGTTACGTAGATCTCTGATCAAAGCATTGGAGTCTCCGGCAGAATATGTAATCTTCTGAACAAAGTGATCGGGCACTTCACCGTCGGGGAATTTATCAGCAAACACCTTTTTTGCACATTCGACAATCTGAGTTGCATGGTTATCATCCTTGGCAAAAATCAATGTTTTCGGAATATACTCCCACTTTTCTTCACGATATGGATAGAGGTCGCTATAAATAGCATCTCTATACGTGGATAGAACTGCCTCTATTTGATTTTGATTTATGACAGAACGATCCAACTGTGTAGGTGAATAATCAACACGTTGCTTGGCGGTATGTTCTTCTATCTCTCCAGTTCTGCGCGTTAATTCAACAACCTTTTCACCTTCGTGAATAGTGCCGCCATGAACGGTTGCTTCGGTCATGATTCGATAAACACGAGCAGGAACGTTAACGCCATCAACAACGGAATCGTCGTATGTATATTTTTCGATGATATTATTGTTGAAATATGCAACCGCTTCGGGTGTAGGGGTAGCAGTAAGACCAAGAACGGTAGCACCTTTGAAATAATCAAGTACTGCCTTCCACTTACCATAAATCGAGCGATGACACTCATCAACGATAATAAACTGGAAGAAGTCAGACGGCAATTTCAAATCGTCGCCAAGCTGAATAATCTCTTTCAATGCTTTCTCGTTGTCACGATTGGAGTTCTCGTCCTCTGCGTCCTCGTTATCATCGGAGATATTCTGTCCGGTAAGTACTGCAAAAAGCTTTTGAATGGTCGAAATAACAACCTGACCATTGATATCTTCGGGCTTTCTCAAACGGTTGATCTGATACAAAGAGCTCAATGCATGTCCGTTTTCGGTACGATCAAACAAACTGAATTCACTTTCGGTCTGTCGAGCAAGATTGTTTCTATCAACCAAAAACAGAACGCGCTTTACGGGAGTGTAGTTCAACATACGATAAGAGGCAAGACACGCCAAATAAGTCTTACCGGATCCCGTAGCAAGGATGGCAAGCGCTTTCTTTTTGCCTTCTTTCAGAGATGCTTCGAGAGCGACTTCCGCATTATACTGGCAATCGCGTAAGCCCTTCTTTTCAATCCTCGGTAAAGCACCGTATTCTGACACTTGTCCGATTAACTGAAGCATCTTCTTGGGGGAGTGCATTGCGGACAATTCTTCATACTCGCTATCAGGGATAAGCATATTTTTGAAGTAAATCTTGTTGCCGTTAGCGAGGTATACAAGCGGAATCATCCCCTTGATCCACAGCGCATACCAGTCTTGAGGATTGGCGGAATAGAACTCGGCTTGTGCCGCAACATCTGCGCCGAGATTGTTTGCTTCTTTCTTCGCTTCAACAACAGCAATCGCTTTGCCGTCAACGAAAAGAAGGTAATCACTCTCGGTGTTTCCTTTCATGAGAGCTTCTTTTACAGCAATCGTGCTGTTAGGGAGATATTCATTTCTCGCAATGATATCCCAGCCGGCGTTATTTAATTGCTTATCTATTTTGACGCGTGCCAGTTCTTCAGGCAACATGTGTATCTACCTCCTTGAGGTCAAGATTTTGGTTCTGATAATTTTGTATTATCGGAAGTTGAGTAAAAAAACTAAAACGGTAGAGTATCTTTGTGTCTATCCATTGCATTTATTAGTTCATCATAGTGCTCAAACCTTTTGCCAATTAATAGCTCTCTTAACGAAGGGCAAAGAGTATATTCACGAACATTATCATAAGATGTCCAACTGCTCGGATACACAAGATTGTTTTCCACAAACAGGTTTAAGCAAGCGGTATATGTACTCGACAAAGAGCCATCTATGGAATTGTTCATTTCCCATTGACGAATATCTTCAATCTGCCCCTTCTCCATCCATCGTGTGCCAAATGAAGATGTTCTGTTTTGAACAACGTACGCAACAAATAATTTATCTTCATCTTGAAGAACACCATTATTCCACATTGAAATAAACTCGATAGAGCTAAGTTTTTGATAATGATCATATGTAGGTTGCAGTTCATCAAGCAACTTTTTGGTGTTTGATGTGCATTCTCTAAACAAACCCATATCTAAGTTTAGTTCTTCACCCTCCAATTTTCCACTACCGATTGAAGAAATCAAATCAAAAGCATTGTCTACTTTTATTCCATACAATTCATTTTGAACTAACCAATTCGAAAACACAGATTTTGATATTTTTCTCGTCTTTGCCGAAGCAACATAATACAACAAGACTTTCTCGTCGTCAGTAGTTACACTCTTGATGGATTCCAGTTCATCATTCGATGTTTCTACATTCTTTTCTCTTTGGGAAAGATGCGCCGTATATCGAGAAAGAAGTTTTTTGCTCGCCGCGGTTGCAATTGTCATCGTTGCTTGTTTGACGTTTACTGCTTTTTGAATGATATCATATATTGCAGCAATATCGTCCGAATTGTCTAACCGACGCAATTTATTATCGCTATTTAAGAAGCCACACATTACCTCCGGCTCTACTTCGGGCAATCCTATAGTTATAGCTGGGGTTGAATCCTGAAACCAAATAATCCCTGCCTCGTTCAAACAGTATGCGCTTTTATAATAATCCCTTGATAAAATGGCTATATTAACAGTACTGTTTCTCATCCTCTCCTTTACTTCAACAGATATCTGCCTTCTAACATCATTTCCTGGCAACGAAGAGCAAAAGACATATTCATTGGGTATTCCAGCTTCCACCAAATAATCTTTAAGCATACCGGCAACATCTGCATCAATTGAGCGGTGGCTAATGAAGATAACAGGCTGCATATTTTTATCCTCCCGCGGCTTACTTGCTACGACTTTTCCTATCACCATAGGTTGAACTTCATTTTGTTCACGCCAAAATTCTTCATCATCATACACAGATTGAAGAATTCCCACCATTTCCTCACAATGAGTAAAATAGTTTTTTCGGTGAAAAAACTTTGTATGAATATCACTATGCTGTGGATGATTTTTAAGATATCGAGAATTAAACGTATTTATCTGTCCCATCCAACGCTCGAATTCGGATTGAGGTATCAAAATTCCTGATATATCTCTTGTTTTACCTGTACGCACGCCTGATTCGAAAACCAACTTGCGCCCAGTTTCTATCAACTCTCTTAATTTGGAACGTTGTTCTTCCAGTCTCACATTTTCACCTTCTTCGTTAATAATAATCAACCATTTCCATATCGTCGATAAACATTTCAGGCATATCGAATATGAAGTCCAACATATGAAAAATGATCGGCAATTGATTGTTTAGTTCTTCCATATTAACTACCGTGTTCTCAGGGCGCTGAATATAGAAGTGATCACTTTTATCACTTTGCGTTGGATATCGCGCGAATGTCATGTCACTCGTTTTTTCATAGATGTTCTCAATGAAGTTTCCAACGACTTTAATCGCTTCAAAAAGTTGATCTGAAGTATCGCTTGGATGTTTTATTTTAAACTCTATAATAAGACTTCTGGCTACACTGCAAAGTTGTTTGATATCATGAGCGCCTTGAATATCCTTCTTATCTTTGCCCAAAGCAACGCTATAACTCATATTGATGGCTTTCAGATAAACTTCAGTACCATGCACAATATGAAATAGAATCGGAAAAATCCAAGCATCAGCTTTTTTATCTAAATTATCCCTCAAACATTCTTGTAGCATATAATATGCAGTATCAAAATACGCCTGTCCGACTATTACAAACCTGCGCCTTCTTGTGTGAGTAAAATCCATTCTCCAATTCAAATATGCATTTTTATCTATATCTGTGTGGGATTCGAATATGCTTACAAGAGATTTTGACAATACTGGGATGCTATCGGAATCGAAATCGGTAGCATCAATGCCTTCCCAATAAGTTTGCTCGATCATATAAACTCCTTTGCTTGCTATAGGTATTAATTCTTCGACACTTCCAAATACTGATCCAATCGCTTATTGAGATACTCTGCGAAGAGCTTTATCATCTCGGAGCGGTGGTCGAAGGCGTCGTAATAGCGCATTCTATCGGTGAATTTGATATCAATGGGGGGATATCCGGCTTTCATCAGCTCGAGGTTGACGATGAGGCGGCCGGTTCTGCCATTACCGTCGATGAAGGGGTGGATCGACTCAAACGCGATATGCAGGTCTGCAAGTTTTTCTACGATATTACGTTCGTCGGCGGAATACTGCCGCATAAGCTCGTTCATCTTGGGCTCGATCAGATAAGGCTGAACGGGATCCTGCTTTGCGCCCATAATGCGGACAGGCACTCTGCGGTACACGCCACGGTCGAGAGGCTTATCTGCGAGGACGAGGGAATGGATCTGTTTGATTACCGTTTCCGACAGGGGAGTACGTTCCTTGACGAGGTCGCAGATGAAGTAGAACGCATCCTTGTGACCAACCGCTTCCATGTGATCCTTCAGCGGTTTCTGGTCGATTGTCAAGCCTTTGAGAACCATATCGGTTTCACGCAAAGTGAGTGTATTACCCTCGATTGCGTTGGAGTTGTAGGTATATTCAATCATGAAGTCCTCGTTCAGACGCGCCACTTCACCTTCGGTGAGTGGTCTGCGACTATCGAGTTCTTTCTTTTTTCTTTCAATTTGAGCTAACAAAGTTTCCTTGTCGCGGATACGACCATCGGCAGGCTTGGGAGCGTTGTCAGGAATAAACCAAAGCTTGCCCTCGCGCCATGCACCATCAATTTGCCCGTTCACGCATAGCACACGGACACGTCTGTCGGATATTCCCCACTTCTCTGCGGCTTGTTTTGTTGTCATTGCCATATCTACACCTCGTTTTTGAGATTTTAGAATAAAACTAAATAATATATCATTATAAGTATAGCACTTTTGAGGCACAATGTCAAGTGTTTGAGGAATGATATTTTTGAATTTGCGGAACAATGCAAAAATGTGCTTAAAACAGTATTCCATTCGCAACCTTTTTGCAAACAATTCCCTTTTCATATTCGCAAGCGAAGGCTTTCACGATAAAATTATCCTATAATCGAGCAGGAGGATAATTATGAGATCGATTTTAGATGAACTATTCTACGGCAACATATGTGGCACTGAGGACAGTTGGAGCTGCACTGACGAGGTCAAAGAGCTTTCGGGGTATATTGCAGACCACCATGACAACCTTCGAAAGTCGCTCACAGACGAGCAGCGAGAGCTATTTGATAAGCTGAATGACTGCCAGACTGAACTCGAAGACATCGCAGAGCGCGCACTGTTCGCCTATGCCTTTAAGCTTGGAATGAAGATTGCATTTGAGGTGTTTTGTGCGGAGAAATAAACAAAAAAGCATTGAGATTTGTGTTCTCAATGCTTTTTTAGATGAAACTTTACCGCAGAATAGCCATTTTAAATACACATTATTCGTTGTTTGGTTCAAATTCAATGTTAAAACTTTTTATTCTATATAAGTCCGAGTCTATTGCTTCGCATTTATCATAATTAAATACAACTAGATTATTCGCTCATTTTCCCCCCCCCCTTTTTTTATAGCATCACAACACAGCGACTTCTTCGCCGGTCTTGGTTATGTGGATATGCAAAAACCAATCGTTTTCCGTAACTTCTTTTTTATAAGAAAAGCTTTCGCAGTTTTCAAATGCATCAACAGTGAATCCCTCTTTTATGTCGATTATCTTACCGCAATTGGATCTATGACCACCATATGCCATCATCAACAACCAAAGGCGAAAGAACTTCTCATATATTTCTTTGTCCTCTCCATCAATTTCCATAAGTGTAGCATCCATAACAACGTTGCAGTCTATTTCTTCAAAAAAGCTCTCGTCATCTATAATAATATTGGGGTCTGCACCGTTTTTAAAAAGGATTCGATACAATTTATATATGATGTCTATATTGTCAAGGTGTTTCAGACTACGTAGCAGATTATAGTAATTCCTGCCGTTTTCACGAAAGACCAAATTTGAATCAAGTCCATATGGAATAAATAGATTGAAAAGAGACAGCCAATTAGACGTCACAAGCTCGCTAGGTTCGGGATCTCTTTCACAACGACTTTTGAAAGCACCGATTTCCCAAGCAAATTCTTCCGCTAGACTTATCGCCGTTCTTGTAATATCTGCTCCACTCAATTTGGCACCTACTATATAAGCTTCAATTTTATCAAGATCGATGATCGATTTAGCGCACAGGTCAAAAAGATAGCTTCTTTTGTCGGAAATGATTTTTGTTGTTTCAGCAGTCAAAAACCTTGCTTGTATCTCGTTATCGGGTAACTCCCCAAAATTATGAGTAAAGCGAATCTCTTTCCCACTATCCAATTTTAGAATAATTATGGGTTGACCATAGCAACTTTTTTCTCTGTTTTTCTTTACGTGCTCAAACGAAACGTCCACAACAGAAGCACCTATCACACCATCTCCAAAAACGCTAGAAGCATCTATTTGCGGTTTCTCATAAATGCGATTATTCATCATTAAAATGTTTACGCAAGATCTTACAACAAACAATTCTTCTCCGCACAAGAATCCAAAATCGTTATTAAATTCTGTTCCTCTATTTGTTTCGTTGAAATCAAACTTGTCTGAAAAATATACTATTTTATCGATCTTTTTTCCAAGAACGCCATAGTATGGATAAATTCCTTTGAATGGCCTTCCTTCCATTTTAGCTTCAACAAGCTCATACATAGCATAGTATAGATTTTCCTGCTCATGGCACTCTTCGCAGCATCTTTGAAAGCTTTCTTCCGTTCCAATGCTTTCAAGTGCTTCCTCATAATCATGCTCATTATTAGACATCGGACATTCAAGAATTCGCTTTGCGGCTTCAAACATCTGCACATCGTGTGTAGTATGCACGAGTGAAGCGACACAATCAAGTCCATACCTCTGCGAATCCCATCCGTTTTTAATGAAAAACTCAATTATCGGAATGATCTTCGACTTTTTCTTGCCCTCACAAGTACGGCATTCACCTTCCTCGCAGGTATCACACTCCAACGGGAAACTCGAATGCATCAATAAACAATTGTTTATTATTGATTCACCATAATTATCTGCCGCATTGATATCTAAACCGCGCTCAAGAAGCTTTTGGGCTTTTTCGAAATCGGGCACTTGCGCTTGCAACGCTTTAAAAAATTCATCTTTTAGCTTGTTCAGCTCTTCAATCTCCCAATATTCCATAAATCACTTGGCTCCTCCATTAGTTTGATTTTCTTTCACTTCAATTATATCAATCCTTGTGTCCCAAAAACGGTACACACAAATATTATAACACAAAAAACTCACACTTTCAATAAAAAGTTTCAGCATCACGCTGTTTGCAACCTTTCCGCAAACATTTCCCTTTGGGCATTCGCAAAATCAAGTATTTTCGCTATAATTAAATCAGTTCCATTTTAGCTTCCAAAAGCACTTCCAAAACGCAGGGTTTCGCCTCGCAAAAAGTAGTGGAAGTTTCCAATAAAATTCCACTTTTGGGGACTTAATTCCCTTTTTAGACGACAAAAAAGAAGAGCAGACCGAAGTCTGCTCCTCTATGAATTTGCTTTATGATATAAGGTTTTTACGCTATTTCAGATATTACTTGAAATATCTCGCAAGCAGCCCCTCAAATGCCTTGCCGTGTCTTGCTTCGTCGCGTGCCATTTCATGGACGGTATCGTGGATAGCGTCGAGCCCCAGCTCCTTAGCCATCTTTGCAAGCTCGAACTTACCGAGAGTTGCGCCGTTCTCTGCCTCAACTCTCATCTTGAGGTTCCTCTTGGTAGAAGCAGTTACAACCTCACCGAGAAGCTCTGCGAACTTAGCCGCATGCTCTGCCTCCTCGTATGCCGCCTTCTGCCAATATTCACCGATCTGGGGGAGTCCCTCTCTATGTGCAACTCTTGCCATTGCAAGGTACATACCAACCTCGGTGCACTCACCCATGAAGTTGGCGCGAAGTCCCTCAAGGATCTCCACGGGAGCGCCCTTTGCAACGCCTACAACGTGCTCAGCCGCCCAAACTCTCTCGGATTCCTTTACCTCATTAAACTTCTCGGCAGGAACCTGGCACTGGGGACACTTTTCGGGCGCGGAATCGCCCTCGTGGACATAGCCACATACCGAGCAGACGAACTTTTTAGCTCCGCTTGCCTTATTTTCCGCAGAAGCCATGGAAACCGCCGTCGCCTTAGGCTCTTCAGCCTTCGCGGGAGCGCTCTCGCCGCTTATTTTCTCAAAATCATCTTTGCCGTGCTTGCAAATAGGGCAGATATAGTCCTCGGGGAGGGTTTCGCCCTCATAAACATGGTTGCAAACGGTACACTTCCAGCCGGTCTTAACCGCAGGCTTATTAGCGCTCGCCTTAATGGTGGTCTGATAGTAGCCGTATGTGCAGTTTTCTGCCTTTGCAAGCACCTCGCAGTCAACCAATTCTCCGATGAACAGCGTGTGGCTACCCAGATCGTGAGATTCCACAATGTTCAAGGAAAGAAACGCGGTTGCGTACTTGGTGAGATAGTAAAGCCCGTTTTCGCTTCTTGCAACGTCGGAAAAATCAGCAAATTTATCTACGTTTCTTCCTGACTGCATGCCAAAATGCTGGAAAAGCGAAAAGGGCGCATCGATGCTGAGAGGAGACAGATTGCACTTGCCGGTTGCAAGGATCATATCGTGGGTAAGATTACCCTTAATTGCCGCAATAGAGATACGGGTGGGGTTATTTGCCACCTGAACCGCGGTATTGATGATGCAGGCATTGTCCTTGCCGTTTTCCTGAGCGGACATGAAATATACGCCGTATGTAAGATTACAAAGTGCTTTAGTATTCATAGCGTCTCCTCTTATTATGTGGAATTTTTATTTTGGAGCAATATCCCCGCAGTGTAAACCGCGGGGATAAATATTAGCTTTGTTTATCGAATTAACCGAAGTATCTCTCGAGAAGACCCTCGAAAGCCTTACCGTGTCTCGCCTCGTCACGTGCCATTTCGTGCACGGTGTCATGGATAGCGTCGAGGTTAAGCTGCTTTGCCATCTTTGCAAGCTCGAACTTGCCCTGAGTTGCGCCGTTCTCTGCCTCACCTCTCATCTCGAGGTTCTTCTTGGTAGAATCAGTTACAACCTCACCGAGAAGCTCTGCAAACTTTGCAGCGTGCTCAGCCTCTTCCCAAGCTGCCTTTTCCCAGTAGAGACCGATCTCAGGATATCCCTCTCTGTGAGCAACTCTTGCCATAGCGAGATACATACCAACCTCGGTGCACTCGCCCATGAAGTTAGCACGAAGACCCTCGATGATCTCCTGGGGAGCGCCCTGGGCTACGCCTTCAACGTGCTCTGCAGCCCACATTCTCTCGGACTCTTTTACTTCGTTAAACTTTTCGGCAGGAACCTTGCACTGGGGGCATCTTTCGGGAGCGGACTCACCCTCGTGAACGTAACCACATACGGAACAAACAAACTTTTTCATAATCAACTTCTCCTTAAATGTAAATATAATTTTTTATTTTTTTAGATTTATAATATCGGCTATATCGGCGTGGCTCACGTTTTTGTCGTGAAGCATTCTCACCGTTATAGAACCGAGATTTTCAATGAGTTTTTCATTTATCGCATCAAATGCGACGTGCATTTTACATTCGACCTTGCAGGGGTTTCTGGAGCACTCGTGCTCACACTCGAGGCACTTGGAGATGCGCACCGGGCCGTCGATAAGCTCGATTATATCAAGCACTCTGATCTCTTCGCCCGACTTTGCTAACTCGTATCCTCCCTGCACTCCCTTGTATGACCTTACCAAGCCACCCTCGTGAAGCTTTCGCAATACCTTAAGGGCTATCTTCGGAGTGATGCATGCAAGATCGGCCAGTGTTGCCGCGCCGGTCTTCTCTCCGAGGCTATCAAGGATGAGACACATTCGGATAGCATAGTCCGCTTCTTGCGTTACTCTCATATTGACTTGCCTCCTTTTTTGAATGTCTACCTCTCGGGTACACATTGATTATATCACACTCTTTTTGCTTTGTCAATAGGTTTTTTAAAATTTTTTCAAAAATTTTTACCAAATCAGTAGACTTTTGCAAAAATCCTTATAAAACAAAGAAAAACGGAGATTTTTAACTCTCCGTTTTTCTCATTCCAACAACAAAAGCCATAAATTAAACCCACGGCTATAATATAAAATGATATTTTTCAATCTAACCCTTTTTTTGAAAGGTTTGGGAGTGGGAGGGGGTGCAGGGGGAGGGAGGACCTTTTCCTTAAAAGGTTCGCCCTCCCCCTGCATATATAACAGTGAATTACTGCGCTGCTTCAACGATAGCTGCGAATGCGCCACTCTTAAGGGACGCGCCGCCGATAAGGCCGCCGTCAACGTTCTCCTTGGAAAGGAGCTCTGCAGCATTCTTGTCATTCATAGAACCGCCGTACTGAACGGTAGTAGCCTCAGCAACGTCTGCGCCGAACATCTCTGCAACAGCCGCACGAACATAGCCGTTACCCTCGTCTGCCTGATCAGCAGTAGCGGTAACACCGGTACCGATAGCCCAAACGGGCTCGTAAGCGATGATAACGTTCTTCATCTGCTCTGCGGTAACGTTAGTAAGAGCCATCTTGGTCTGGAACTTGAGGAGAGTTTCAGTGTAGCCGAGTTCTCTCTGCTCAAGGGTCACACCTACGCAAACGATAGCCTTAAGGCCCGCATTAAGAGCTGCAAGGGTGCGGAGGTTAACGGTTTGGTCGGTCTCGCCGAAGTACTGTCTTCTCTCGGAGTGGCCGATTACAACGTACTCTACGCCAGCCTCAACGAGCATCTCAGCAGAGATCTCGCCGGTGTATGCGCCGGACGCCTTGAAGTGAACGTTCTCAGCACCGATCTTGATGTTAGAGCCTGCTGCAGCCTCAACTGCCGCGGGAATGTCGATTGCGGGTACGCAAAGAACAACGTCACAGTTAGTCTTACCCTCAACGAGAGGCTTCATCTCATTGATAAGAGCCTTTGCGCCGTTGGGAGTCATATTCATTTTCCAGTTTCCTGCAATTACGTATCTTCTCATTTTAAAAGATTCCTTTACTAATGTATTTTGTGCGAGGGAAACTTTTTAGGAAAAAGATTTCCCTCGCGCTCCCTTCAAAAACCTTCAAATGTTTTTGGGGAATCTAACTTTTTCAATTAACAGAAGCCGCAGAATTTTTATTCAAGACAAGGCGCACCGGAGAAAGCAAGGTGAAGGCGATGTTTGCTTTAGCAAACTCGCGTTAGCAAGCGTGAGCTTGCGTATGCTTACATTGCGTAAGTCGAGCCGCTTTCGAGGAGCAACGCAGTATTGGATAAAAAGTCAAGGCTGAATCGGATATTACTTATCCTGGAGTGCAGCGATTCCGGGAAGTTCGAGTCCCTCAAGGAATTCGAGGGATGCGCCACCACCGGTGGAGATGTGAGTAATTCTCGACGCGAATCCGAGAGTCTCACAAGCAGCCGCGGAGTCACCACCGCCAACGATAGAAATGCAATCGCTGTCAGCAAGTGCCTGCGCTACGGAGATAGTACCCTTTGCAAGAGTGGGGTTCTCAAACACGCCCATAGGACCGTTCCAAACAACAGTCTTTGCGGTCTTAACTGCATTTGCATAGAGCTCCATGGTCTTGGGACCGATGTCACAACCCTCTTTGTCAGCAGGAATCTGATCCGCATCAACGATAACGGTTTCAATGGGAGCATCGATAGGATTGGGGAACGCATCAACAGTGGTGCAGTCAACGGGAAGGAGAAGGTTAACGCCGTTAGCCTCTGCCTTCGCCATCATTTCCTTGCAGTAGTCGATCTTATCAGTGTCAAGGAGAGAGTTGCCTACGCCGTAGCCCTTAGCCGCGAGGAAGGTGTAAGCCATACCACCGCCGATGATAAGGGTGTCAACCTTGGAAAGCAGGTTGTTGATAACGTTGAGCTTGTCGGAAACCTTTGCGCCGCCGAGAATGGCAACGAAAGGTCTTTCGGGGTCAGCGAGAGCCTTACCCATAACGCCGATCTCCTTACCGATAAGGTAACCGCAAACTGCGGGGAGATATGCAGCAACGCCTGCTGTGGAAGCGTGTGCTCTGTGAGCTGTACCGAATGCATCGTTTACATAAAGACCGTCCTCGCCGCAGAGGTCAGCAAGTGCCTTTGCGAACTCGGGCTTGTTCTTCTCTTCGCCTGCATCAAAACGAACGTTCTCGAGGAGAACGCAAGTACCGTTTTCCATAGCAGCGATCTTCGCCTTAGCGTCGTCACCAACGATGTCGGTAGCGAAAGCAACCTTACCGTCGAGGTATTCGTTAAGTCTGTCAGCTACGATCTTAAGGGAGAACTTCTTTACGTCCTTCTTTGCCTTTTCAAGATACTCAGCGGTAGCTGCTGCCTGCTCTGCTTCGGGAAGCTCGGCAACCTTCTTAAGCTCCTTCTTGGTGAGCTTGAAATCGGGAGTAAATACGTTGTGGGGCTTGCCCATGTGGGAAGCGAGAATTACCTTTGCACCCTTTTCCATAAGGTACTTAATGGTGGGGAGTGCTTCTACGATTCTCTTGTCGGAGGTGATAACACCGTCCTTGTTTGGTACGTTGAAATCACAACGAACAAACACGCGAGTGCCGGCATTGATAACAACGTCTTCGATAGACTTCTTGTTGTAGGTCATTTTTAAAATCCACCTTTCTTATATCTGCGAGACAAAGCTCGCGCAAATTTTTTTACCAAATTATAGTTTACCACAAATTATTGTGTTTATCAAGAGGAAAACAGTAAATTTTTGCGCCATATCATAAGTTTTTTTACAGCAAATTGACAATTTTGTGGTCAAACGGTTAAAATTGCTTCCCCGCCTTGCGTGAAGTGGAGTTCCCTTCGGCTTTTTTCTCGTTGACAAAACTCATCCATTGTGTTATACTTATTTTAAAGTTAATGAAATTATCCCGAAAGGAAATCCACATATGATATACATGTTTTTAGCTGACGGATTTGAGGAGGTCGAAGCACTTTGCCCCCTCGACATTCTGCGCCGCGCGGGTCTTGAAGTCACCACCGTAGGCGTGGGCGGAAAGGATAGCATCGTAGGCGCTCACGGCATAGTCGTACAAGCAGACATTCCGGACATAATGTATCGCGACTCCGCCCCCGATATGATCATACTCCCCGGCGGAATGCCCGGCTCCACAAATCTTGACGAGAGCAAGACAGTAGATGCCGCTCTGCGCGTTGCCGCAAAAAGAGGAGCATATATGTGTGCCATTTGCGCCGCTCCCATGGTGCTGGGAAAGAGAGGCTACCTCAACGGAAAGCGCGCCGTATGCTATCCGGGATTTGAAAAACATCTGGAGGGTGCAACCGTTCCCGAGGGTGAGACCGTTGTAAGAGACGGCAACATTATCACCGCCAAGGGTATGGGCGTAGCATTCGACTTCGGTCTGCAGTTGGTTCGCGTTCTCAAAGATGACGAGACCGCAGAAAACATAAAAAAATCGGTTTTTGCCAAATAATCGAGGACAAAATAATGAAAAAAACATCAGCTCGCTCATTTTTTCGTGAAGCTATGAAAAAAGAGACGTTTTTGCCTGTGCTTTTAGTGTCGATATCTATGCTGATCGCACTCATATCGACTATTGTGGATAAATTCATTTATCCCATTAGCCAAGAGCTGCTTTCCCCCATGATAGCACAGTTGATCATATTTTTCATCCCGCTTTACCTCTGCATGACAGTGATCTTCCCCGAAAAGTCACCGATATATATGCTTCGCGCGGTGGGATGCCGCAGGATCTCGGCAGAGCACGTCTTTCTTGTCATATTCACTTCTCTTTTCATGCTCTCCACCTCTCTTGTAATAAATATTGCTCTCGGTGGAGTTTATGCCGTCTCCGAAGGCGTTACTCTCTTCGGCACGTTCACGGCAGGACAAGGAGAGTCCTCCTCTTCCTATCTGTACGTAATTGCTGTTTACGCCATAGCACCCGCATTTATTGAAGAGATACTTTTCAGAGGCTTCATATATTCTCGTTTTTCGTCGTTGGGAGAAAGCTGTGCAATTATTATCTCCACTCTCATCTCCTCACTTTTCGCATTTACAGTTGTAGGTCTTCCTGCTGCCGTATTCTGTGGATTAGCGTATTGCTTTATCCGTTATGCTGCCAAGAGCCTTTGGGCGTGTATGATAGTGCATTTAGTATTTAATCTCTATGCACTTTTCGTGCAGACCAACGTAGCCAAATACTTTTTGTCATCGCAAAACAATCTTCTCCTCATTATTACAGTAGTTGTAGTGTGGCTTATCTGCACAGTGCTTTTCTGCAACGAATGCGCAAAATTCTTCAAGACCAGAGCAGATAAAATCAAAGAGGGCAAGGAGAGGTCCACTCTTCCGAGCTTTCATATAAAGCAGATTGGCGGCAACCTCAAGTCCGCATTTTCTTACAGACCCACCATGATATGCGCTATAGCCTCGGGCGTTTTCTTCGCCGCTATAACTGCTATCGGGTATTGGGGGTAAAAAAATATCCACGCAAAAAGCTCCGTGCAGACGCACGAAGCTTTTAATATCAATTAACCCAATTATTTGATCCATAAAGTTTAGTCAAATGATCCCGATTAACATTGCAATTTATTTGTTATCAACTCGATTCATGCACCGCAGGTGCGCTTCATTGAAAAAAGACCAAGTCTTTCGACTTGGTCTTTTTTCTGGCCTACCCGAACAGATTCAGAACCCTTACGCACGCCAAGGCGTGGTGTTACATTTCTCTGTACCATTTCGAGCAAGGCAAACCAAAAGAGGGGGACAAGCCCCCTCTTTTGGTTTGGCCTACCCGAACGGATTCGAACCGTTGACCTTCAGAGTCGGAGTCTGACGCGCTATCCGGCTGTGCCACGGGTAGATATATTTAGCAGATATTAGTATACCACAAAAACACAGCTTTGGCAAGACCTAAAGCGAGAAAAATCACGTCTTATTCCGCCGCTTTATCCAACATATAAATATTCTCTTGCAAAATGCACAAAATATGCTAAAATATATCCATATAAACGAAAGGAGGCAAATGTATAAATGATAAAAAACAAAAAGCTTTTAGTCATTCTGTCAGCTATATTTTTAACCTCGGAAGCTGTACTGGGTATTCTGTTACAAACCGCGCAAAATAAAATTCCCATAAATTTACGATACACTGCGGTTGTGCTCGCCTGCCTATTTTTTATATTATTTGCAGAAAAATCACTCTCCTTCCTTTTCACCATGGTAGCACTTGTCTGCACCGTGGGAGCAGACTACTTTCTCGTATATTGTGCGGAGATGCAACAGTTGCCCGCGATGCTATTTTTCTCGGTCACTCAAATCGCGTATTTTCTTCGCCTCTATTTTGAAGATAAGAATAAAACACGCCGTCTAATACACCTTATATGCCGCGGAGTGTTTTCGGCGGTTGCCATAGGAGCAACGCTCTTGGTGCTCGGTGCGGATACTGACGCCGTGGCTGTGGTTTCGATGTTCTATTATGCTAACCTTATTTTGAACATAATCTTCGCATTCATCGCATTTAAAAAATCATGGGCTTTCGCAATAGGTCTTTTGCTTTTCGTACTTTGCGATACGGTTATCGGTCTTTCGCTTATCAATACCTATCTGCCCATTGCCGAAGGCTCGTTCATCTATAAATTAATATACCCCGGATTCGACTTGGCATGGGCATTCTACCTCCCCTCCCAGACACTTTTATCTATTAGCCTCCTTCCAAAGCGGTTACGCCCACAAATCCATTGATAAATAACACATATTTTAACAAAACAATACATATTTTCCCAAAAACACCTTGTATTTTTTCGGCTTTTATATTATAATAAAATCAATCATTGTGTTCAAAGCACAAAAAGGAGGTTTTTATGAAAAAATTCGCAAAGCTTCTGGGATATGATCCCATAGCGAAGCAGACAAACGTCAGAACCGAGATCACTGCAGGCATCGTTACATTCCTTGCAATGGCTTACATTCTGACAGTTAACCCTGCACAGATCCTTGGAAGTATGGAAGAGGCGACCAGCGCAGCTTACTGGCCCTCTGTATTTATCGCAACCGCATTGGGCGCAGTTGTTGGAACGCTCTTGATGGCTTTTGTTGCCAAAATGCCTTTGGCTCAGGCTTCCGGAATGGGTCTTAACTCTCTGCTTGGCGGTCTTGTTGCGATTGGCGCCGCAAAAACCTACGGCGTAAGATTCACCCTCGGTCAAGCATTTATGATGGTGCTTATATCCGGTGTCGTTTTCCTTGCCCTCACTCTCATCAAAATCAAAGGAAAGTCCTTCCGCGAGTTAGTATTCGACGGAATGCCCACTGCGGTCAGAGGAGCAATTTCCGTAGGCATTGGTCTCTTTATAGCTTATATCGGCTTCCAAAACGCAGGTGTAATCGTTCACAATGGCTTTACTCAGGTTGGTCTTGTTGACTTTACAAACTGGGGAAGCCAAACAATAAATTCCGGAATTTTTGTTCCTGTTGAAGGCGCAGAAGGCTTATATGAAAATATCGGCGCTACAACCGGCTTTGCAGCAAAGACTGCTGTAATTGCGATTGTCGGTCTCTTTGTTATAGCTATCCTTGATAAGCTTAAGGTTAAGGGCTCGATCATCATTGGTATTATCGTTGCAACTGTTGTGGGTATTCCTATGGGCATTACAGACCTGTCTGTCCTCGCCGGCAACGGAAATATTTCTTGGAAATTCTGGGAAAACTTTGCTAATTTCTTTGCAGGTGAAAATACCGTATTCGGTTCCTTTGTGAATGTATTTACCGGAGAAGGACTTATCCCCGAAGGCGGAAGCATTTTCACAGTTATCATGGTTATCCTTACTATGTGCATGATCGATATGTTCGACACCATGGGATCTATCGTTGGTTGCTGCGGCGGTAACAGATTGCTCTCCGACGAGAACAACAAGCCTTACAACTATGGTAAGATCATGATCTGCGACTCTGTTTCTACCTGCGCAGGTGCTATGCTCGGCACTTCTACCGTTACCACCTTCGTCGAATCCGGTGCGGGCGTTTCCGCAGGCGGAAGAACCGGTCTTACCGCTCTTACCGCAGCTGTTCTCTTCTTCGCATCTATGTTCGCAATGCCTCTGTTTGCAGTTGTCCCCCCTGCGGCAACCGCAGCGGCCCTCATCTACGTAGGCGTACTTATGATGAAGAACAACATCAAGTCTATTAATTTCGGTAATCCCATCAATGCAACCTCGGCATTCCTCACAATCGTGATTATGCTTCTTTCCTACTCCATCACCGCAGGTATCGGCGTAGGTCTTCTCTCCTACACTCTTATGTCCATTGTTGCATTCATCATCGAGTCTATCAAGTATGCATTCACCAAAAAGGAAAAGCCTACCTGGAACGTTTCCGTTGTTGCCATCGTGGTTTCGCTCCTCTTCTGCCTCTACTTCTTCGTTCCTGCTGACTTGTTCTGATTTGGAACATAACAATATTAGAAAAGCCAACGACAAAAGTCGTTGGCTTTTCTTTAAATCACGCCCAATGCGGCTTGGTGTCGAGTTTAGAATTGACCAAACATCTCAACGATAAAAAGAACAGACCACACAAGGTGGTCTGTTCTTTTTATGTCAAGAGGCTACGAAAAAGATATTTTTCGTGGTTTGCCACTAGGATTCGAACTCAAACGGTTTTTGTCATTTTATTCACATCTGTTTTTATTTAGCAAGATACTCTAAAAATTCAATAAAGTTATTATATGCTTTTTTAAACTTCCAACTACCTTCACCATGTTTTGCATGATAAATTTTTGAATCTTCAATAGTGATATCAATACAATATGGATCGGCAAACTTATCTGCTATAACCAAATAATTACTGGGCCAATCTTCTACTATATTGTTGACTATATCAACTGAATAACCTATTTGGTTTTCAATGATATTATCAACACCATACAATGATATCTCATACATTCCTTTTGGTATTATTGTGTTACTTGGTGAAAACCTTTTTAAGAATTCTAAGTATATTCCTTGAATTTTATATTTTTCTAAGACCTTATTTAATTCTTCATCATTTGGCACAATAAGAAAGTTATCATAATTCGAATAATCATTGTTATCTTGTTCTTTAATTAACTTTTTATTTAATTTAGAGACCGCTTCTTCAAATTGATTTGTTGGGTTAAATAATGATTTATCTTGTTTTGGCGGACAATATCCAACACCGTCTTTACATCCATTTTCAATCCATTTATTTAATTCTTCAATTCTTAAATCTTCTTCTTTCCAATGTCCGGGATCTTTGGGTAAATTTCTATCAAAGTGTTGTCCTGACACAATCGCCAGTCTTTTAAGTGCATTTGCTCTAACTTCTATATAATCGTTACCCTTTACTACATCTATTAAAAAGTTATAAGAATCTTTTTTCACAAGTTTAATTACAAATTCCATTGTCCAATAACTTTCGCCATGCTGAACGGAAAGCTTGTTCATACGATTATTATATTGTACATAATAACGATTTACTAATTTTGTAAATAATTCATCTTTTTTATGATATTCAAATGTGTTAAAATCAACATTCTTCATTATTTCAGCAAGCATGAATCCATTATGAAATTGTATTTTGTTTCTTTCCAAAATATCAATCATTTCATCTATATAATAGTTGTAATTCTCTGATTTTAGCAGTTTTTTTGAATACTTTATCATCCCGTCATAAAACTCACCACCACAATTAGTATTAATTATTATTTCTTTCATATTATTAATCCCCTATCTGTTTAATAATTATAGATGTTGTCAATCCTAGAATGGAAAGAATAAAATCAATAATATTATATCACAAGCCTGTTAATATTTCAACCCTATCACGCCTAATCACGCGATACGGCGTGTATATCATCCGCAACTTGTTGCGGTATGGAATCATCACGAGGTGATGTATGGAATCAGACCGCAGGTCTGAATGTAATCACGGCAACGCCGTGTATGGCATCAATCCGAAGGAGAACGAGCTTTGATACGCGCTTCGCGCGATGCCATGCGCGACTTCGTCGCAATTCCATACAACGCGCGAGCGCGTTAATGCCATACCAATCCTTTGGATTGGATAAAAAAAGAACGAAGCAATCGCTTCGTTCTTTTTTTGACTGGGGTGCAGGGATTCAGAACCTTTACGCAAATCCGCAGGCGGATTTGGTGTCGAGTCTCGAATTGATCAAACACCTCAAACGAAAAAGATATTTTTTGCGGTTTGCCACTAGGTTTCGAACTCCAACGGGGGCAAACTTTTTACGCAATACGGCATTTCACGAATATTTATCAATCAATTCCGAAAAAGCATCAGAATCAAAGGTAACGGTGTGATTGTGAATTTCTCCGTTTTGAACAGTTGCAGTACCATAATGTGTAATAAGTTCAATATCACCATTTGCGTAAGTAATGCGAATAGCTTCCCCTGAAATACAGTCTATCCTGCTACCGAAAATTGGTTGATAACTTTTAATTTTCTTGAAATCGGAAAGGAATTGGTCATTTTTATCGGTATCTATAACCTTTATAATAGAAATTGAATCTTCATTATATGGGGAGCCTATATGGTATCCCATCTCGGTTTCTATGTTTACGATTTCAATTTGAATTGTATCAATATCCGGTTCTCCGTGCAGAAATGAATAGCTATTAGCGCACGAAACCAATATTATTGACAACAGACATAGAGTTGCAATAAAAATGCTTTTTTTCATAATACCACCGCCTTTCTGTGTTTAGTATAGCACATTTCCGCCCGAAAATCAACTGCAAATCGGGAATTTTTTGGGGGGGATTTTGGTTGCGCGTCCCAATCACGCCATAGGCGTGGATATCATCCGCAACTTTTGCGGTATATCACCAATGCGAAGCATTGTATATCATCATTGCGAAAGCGAATACAGCCTGCGGCTGATGATATACACCTTCGGTGATGAGATGCACGCTAACGCGTGATGATATGCCATTGCTTTCGCAATGGATAAAAAAATCCTCGTTCCGAAGAACGAGGATTTTTTGGCTGGGGTGCAGGGATTCAGAACCTTTACGCAAATCCGCAGGCGGATTTGGTGTCGAGTTTAGAATTGACCAAACATCTCAACGATAAAAATAACAGACCACACAAGGTGGTCTGTTCTTTTTATGGCTGGGGTGCAGGGATTCGAACCCCGGTAATGACGGAGTCAGAGTCCGTTGCCTTACCGCTTGGCGACACCCCAATAATTGGGTCTTGTCTTGACGACCTACATATTATATCAAAAGAATTTTGGTTTGTCAATAGGTTTTTAAAATTTTTTTGAATTTTTTTCAAAGTTTTTAGTGCAATTAGTATGTTGCTTTTAAACGCGTTTTATACCATTTTTGCAAAAACGCGAAATATTGTCAGGCAAAAACTTTTTTCTCCAAAATCTTGCATTTTTCCCCATTTTAATATATAATGTAGTGGTGAGAAAAAACAAGTACTCAAAAAGGGGCAGTTATGGATAAAATAGTATATGTTCTTAAAAACTTTTTCACGCACAAGGATCTTCTCGATCAAAATATGATGACAGGAAAGCTCTTTTCTCCGATTCATTTTGCCGTTGCAGGAGTATTACTGGTGCTGATAATCTTTGGCGCTATTCTGCTATCCAAAAAGAGCGAGCGAGCTATTCGCACTACGTTTGCGATAATTTGGGCAACGCTCACGATCATTGATATTTTTAGAATGATATGGGAATCCACCACAGGAAACCGGATAGCCTTTGAATGGGGCGGAAATCTTCCCCTTTATCCCTGCAGTATATTTATGTACGCCATGCCCTTCGCAATATGGGGATGTGGCAAGGTAAGATATGCCGCTTGCGGATATTTATGCACGCTTGGATTTTTTGGAGGCGCGATAAATTTCGTTTATCCAGTCAACGTGCTCAGCAACTACTCCTGCATCTCCTTCGCAGGGATCAACACGCTTTTATACCACGGTGCGCTGGTTTTCTGCACTATTGTTATGCTTGTGTCGGGCTACCACTCCTTTAAAAATGCCAAAAAGCCTCTCGACCTTCTCCTTCCTGCCATTCCCGCATTCATCGTGTCTTTAGTGGCTCATATGGTCAATTTCTCGTGGATAGGCTCCGACTATATGTTTTTCAAAATGAACTCCTTCTTTCTCCCGTCTATCAAATCCGCAATCGGGGGACTTATCGGACGCGAACTTCCGGTTTGGGGTTGCGTTATCCTCGTCTATCTATTCTACCTCATTCTTCACTCCTCGCCGTATATACCGTACTTCATTGTTAATAACATAAAAGCAAAAAGAGCGACAGTATAAATAAAAAAGCCTTGCAGATCTCAAACGGTCAAGCAAGGCTTTTTCATTAGTCCAATAAAAATTTGATTATATATTATTCAACAAGCTTCTGAGAACTATTCGGTATGCAGGTCTTTCGCTTTCTCTGTATTCGTTACTGTGATGCACTGCGGGCATGCCTGCGGCCTTATATTTTTCGAGAAAGCACTGCCATTCATCGAGAGAAAAGCTAAGAGAAAACTCTGAAAAATGTTTTTCAACATCCGAAAGATACTGCAAAAGATGCTCCTTGCCGCCGCACGGAATACTCGCCGTGGCAACGAACATATCAAAAAGCTCATCTGCCTGACGTCCTTGTTTCTTCCAAACGCCAAGGTCAATTCGGCACACGTTATCGGAAAGGCACTCAAACAAATCGCCCTCTCTCGGCTCTACCGAGTCGAATTCCATATTGAAATACGCTCTTGCGCGCTCTATGTCAAGGAGCAGATGCTCTGCACCCAGAGCCGCCTGATAGCACATCTTGGCTATGTCGGAGGGTTGCATCGACGGGTGCTTTTTGGCTTGTTCTATAAGATAATTTTTAAATTCCATATTATTTCACCACACGGCAACGCTCAATGCCGTAATACTTGAAGCATTCGATTGCTTTCTCGTCTATCCTCTCACCGCATACTACCACGGGTATAGCAGGAGGGCAGGCAACGTTTGACACCGCAAGCACTCTACCGCAGGCGTTTTCCACGTCAAGTTCAACCGAGGGAGAAAATGCCGCCTCTCTCACGCTCATCACTCTCTCGGGGCATCCCACCGAGGGAGCTTTTTCGCTTATGGGAGATTTCCGAGGCAGAGAAAGGAGCGCTGCAGAAAGCTTTGCTATATCGTCAGCGCTTATTTCGGGGGTAAGCATCATAACGAGGTAATCACGGTCGGAAAACTCGCAAACTATGCCATTTTTAAGCAAAAATTCCGCCATTTCAAAGCCAAAATAGCCATATTTTTTACAATCAAAACAAAGCTTTAATTTTTCGTTTTCAATCAACGAATATCCGCTCTCGCTCAAGAGAGCTTTCAACTTGTCTATTTCAGATACAAGTGCGCACAGCTTTTCCGCATAGCCCTCGGAGAGATATTTATTCGCCATATCAAGCGATTGCATTATAAGATAAGAGGGGCTTGTGGAGGCAAAAAGTGCCATAGTCTGATCCGACATTTCGAAAAATGTTGCGGGGGCATTTTTAGATATATGCAGATACGCGCCGCCCGTCAGTACGGGGAGGGTCTTGTGGGCGGAATCGCAACAAATATCAGCGCCCATATCCAATGGATGCTTGGACTCAGGCAAAAAGCGCAGATACGCGCCGTGGGCATTATCCACCGCAAGCAATATTCCCTTTTGGTGACAAAGCTTTGCAATATTCTCTATATCCGACGTAACGCCGAGATAATCGGGGCTTGTCAGATATACCGCCGTAGGCATCTCACTCAATTTCGCCAGCTTTTCTTCAACTGCACTTGCAGTCACACGGCAAGAGATAAGACTATCTCCCTCCTCGGGATAAATCCACTCCACGTTGCAATCCACCAGTGCCAGTGCCGACATAAACGCCTTGTGGGCGTTTCTTGCCGCTAAAATAAGCGGTATCTTGCCGTCACTTTTGGCTTGCAGAGCGATAAGAGATACCATCGTACGAATGCAGAGCGAAGAACCCTCAGTGCTGTACACGGTTTTGTCGCTCCCGAATAGCTCGGACGCGTATTTTTCGCTTTCGGCAATGATCCCCTCTGCCCCATAAAGCACGTCTGCGCCCTCGACCTCGGTTATATCTCGCTCCTCAACCCCAAGAAAGGGGATGCCCTTGTGCCCCGGCATATGTAATCGAAGTTTGCCCTCTCGAACATAATTTTCCACGAAATCACATATCGGTGTCTTCATAAGCATCCCCTTTCAGGATATTTTATTTTCAGTTTTCTTCTGTTTCAAGAGTCTTTGCGACCTCAAGCATTATAGCGCATTCCATCCTCTTTTTGAAAAGCTCGCAGCCGTATTTATAAACGCCGCGCACGCTTCCGGTGGAGTGATATGCGTTTGCCGCGCAACCGCCCGAGCAATAAAGTCTGGCCCAGCACTCGCGACATTCGGGACGAGAGTAGACGTTGCACGCCGCAAAGTCCTCCTGCGCCTCAAAGTTACTAACGCCATCGAATACGTTACCAAGCTTAAACTTCTCCTCGCCAACGAACTGGTGGCAGGGATAGAGGTCGCCCCAAGGAGTAACTGCCATATATTCGGTTCCCGAGCCACAGCCCGAGATTCTCTTATAGATACAAGGACCTCCCTTGAGGTCTATCATATAGTGATAGAAGGTGAAGGGCTTGCCCTCTCTGTGACGCTTGAGCATAAGCTCTGCAAGCTTTTCGTACTGCTCAAGCACTATGGGCATATCCTCTGCGGTCAAGGAAGAAGGATCGCTCTCGGGACCAACCACGGGTTCCATGGAAAGCTCGGTGAATCCAAGCTCCAGCATCTTCTCAATATCCTTGAGAAAATCAGGATTCGCATGGGTAAACGTACCGCGCATATAGTAATTCTTGCCCTCGCGAGCCTCAACAAGCTTCTGGAACTTGGGAACTATTCTCTCCCAGCTTCCGTTACCGGCATAGTCAACGCGGTAGCGGTCATGTACCTCTTTTCGTCCGTCAAGGCTCAATACAACATTTGAACACTCGCGGTTAGCAAATTCAATTACGTCATCATCGATAAGCATACCGTTGGTGGTGAGAGTAAAGCGGAAATTCTTACCCGCCTCCTTCTCGATGCTTCTGGCATACGCAACCAACTGCTTAACCACGTCAAAGTTCATCAAGGGCTCGCCACCAAAGAAGTCAACCTCAAGGTTGTGTCTGCTTCCCGAATTTTCAACGAGGAAATCAAGGGCGCGCTTTCCCACCTCAAAGCTCATAAGCGCTCTGTCGCCGTGGTATTTACCCTGACTCGCAAAGCAATAGGAGCAGTTGAGATTGCAGGTGTGAGCTATGTGCATACAAAGCGCCTTGATAACGCCTGCGCTCTTCTGCTTGAGCTTACCTGCCATGGGCTCGAAGTTGTCGGGAGAAAAGAGCTTGCCCGCTGCCTTTAATTCTTCGATATCCTCGAAGCAGCCCTCAAGCTCCTCACGGGTAACGCTCTCGTCGGCGGCATACTTTTCAAGCATTTCCGCAATAATTTCTTCCTTGGAGCGGCTCTCGTAAGCCTCTATAACGTCGTAAACCACCTCGTCTACAACGTGAACCGAGCCCGAGCAAATGTCAAGCACGATATTAAGTCCGCCCAATTTATAACAATGTACCATTTTAATCTCCATTCCGCCGCTTTGCGGCGTCACAAATAGTAATCGATGAATTTTGCCATCCGGCAAAATTCGTGCGTGAAACAATTTAGTTTCCTATAAAAGAAAAGTACATTTCACGCTAACTCCTGAAATAAAATCAAAAAATAACAGTATTATGGGGGAAGGATTTTCCCTTCCCCCACAATCGTTCCTCTCAAAACAGACGACCAAGAGAAATTTTCGAAGGCAAGGCGCACCGGAAAAAGCAAGGCGAAGGCTTACTTTTCGTAAGTCGAGCCGCTTTTGAGGAGCAACGCCGCATTCGGAAAATTATCGCAGGTCGAATTACTTGTTATTCTCGCACTGCTGGTTAGCAATACCGCAAGAAGTCTTGCAAGCAGACTGGCAAGAGGTCTGGCACTCGCCACAGCCACCATTCTTCGCGGTCTCGCAAAGGTTCTTAGTTTCGATAGTCTTAATACGCTTCATAGCATTTATCCTCCGATAAATATAGATTTACGGATATATTATATCACAAACTTTTATACAAGTCAAGGATTTAAAGAAAAAAA
The DNA here is from genome assembly GCA_045653805.1 of Eubacteriales bacterium. Classification (GTDB taxonomy): domain Bacteria; phylum Bacillota; class Clostridia; order Oscillospirales; family CAG-272; genus SVTX01. The sequence goes on along the minus strand of JAZOMF010000001.1, from coordinate 14,658 downwards.
ACAAATTTTTAATATTCTTTTTTGTTAGATTACTATTATTTAACAGTGCCTTGAAAGTTGACAAAGGCGTCGAGATATGATACAATTTAATTAACGAAATTTGAGAAGGAGAACACCATGAACAAAAAAACCAAGCTTGGCGGCAGATTTTGGCTCGCTCTCGCTCTGTTCGGTCTTATGGGACAGGTAGCGTGGGTTATCGAAAATATGCAGCTAAATGTCTTTATCTACAAGATGTTTCACGCTACTCCCGACGATATTTCCGCCATGGTTGCGGCAAGCGCGATCTCGGCAACGCTAACCACTCTGCTTATCGGCGCACTTTCCGACAAAATAGGCAAAAGAAAGCTCTTCATCTGCGGAGGATACATACTTTGGGGATTCTCTATCTTCGCATTCGGTCTTTTAAGGGTCGAATGGCTGGAGGCAGTGTTCCCCGTGGCAAGCGGCGCGGCGCTCGGCATCACGCTCACCATCGTGCTGGACTGCGTTATGACCTTTTTTGGCTCGTCGGCAAACGATGCGGCGTACAACGCCTGGCTGACCGACTCGACCGATGACTCCAACCGAGGAAGTGCCGAGGGTATCAACTCTATGATGCCTCTGGTTGCGATCCTTGTGGTTTTTGGCGCCCTTATGTTCTTTGACCTCGACAAAAGCGAATCCTGGACAGCAATTTTCTTTATAATCGGTGCAGTAACGGTTCTCATCGGCGTGTTGGGTATCTTTATCATTAGAGAAAAGCCCCTTGCACCCTCAAAGGAAAACTATTTTGCCAACCTGATTTACGGGTTCCGTCCCTCTACGGTTAAAGCGCACCCTGCGCTCTATTTCTACCTTTTGATCTTCATCATTTTCAACATCGCAATTCAGATATTTATGCCCTACCTCATTATCTATTATGAGGTATCCCTCGGAATGACCGATTACGTTTTCATTATGGCTCCCGCCATCGTGCTGGCTTCGGTCGTTACCGCATTTTGGGGCAAGGTATATGACAAAAAGGGATTTTGTTTCAGCTCTTGGTTCTCGCTGGGATGGCTGGTTGCAGGATTTGTGGCTCTGTTCTTCTTCCGCACCACGGTTCCGGTGTTTATCGGATCACTGCTTATGATGTGCGGCTACCTTTCGGGCATGGCGGTGTTTGGCGCAAAGATACGCGACCTTACCCCCGAGGGCAAGGCAGGACGACTTCAAGGCGTAAGAATCTTCTCGCAGGTGCTTATTCCCGGTGTTATCGGGCCCTATATCGGCTCTCTCATTCTTGCAAATGCAGAAAAAATAAGCAACGGTGACGGAACCGAGTCCTTTGTACCCAACGCCAACATTTTCTTGGCGTCACTGGTGCCTATAATCATTCTTGCGATCATTCTTTTTGCGGTTCAGATCACCAAAAAGCCAAGACTTAACAAAAATCTTAAAACTCCATTTGAAGGTAACACCGATGGTGCGTGGGATACCCATCCCGACCCTCAAATGAAGCGCGAACACTATTTGTCGCTTTGCGGCAAATGGTCGCTCTCCGTGAGTCATAAAAAGGGTATAAATTTCCTTGGAGAAATCACCGTTCCCTATCCCACCGAATCCCGCATTTCGGGCATTGAAAGACAGCTTAAAAAGGGCGAAAAGTACATATATGAAAAGACTTTTACTCTTCCTGACAAAATGAAAGGTGAGAGAACTATTCTCCACTTCGGCGCAGTTGACCAAATCGCGGAAGTAAACCTCAATGGCGTAGATCTCGGCGGTCACGTTGGCGGCTATCTTCCCTTTGAATTTGACATTACCGACTACATTTGCGATGGCGAAAACACCCTCACCGTCACCGTTACCGACAATCTTGACCACGACCTCGCATGGGGCAAGCAGAGACGCGATCGCGGTGGCATGTGGTACACTCCCATAAGCGGCATCTGGCAGGCAGTCTGGCTTGAAAAAGTCCCCGAAAACCGCATTAAAAGTATTAAAATCACCCCCACCCTCACGGGCGTGAACCTTGAAGTTTCGGGTGGCAACTTCGAGAAAACTCTCACTCTCAAGGAGAGCGGCAAGGAATACCATTTCACCGGAAATTCTACTTATATCGAGGTTGAAGATCCCAAGCTTTGGTCGCCCGAAACTCCTTACCTCTACGAATTTACTCTTGAATCGGGCAAAGACAAAATAGAGTCATATTTTGCCCTCCGCACCGTATCTATTGAAAAGAAAAACGGCAAAAGCTATATTTGCCTCAACGGGCACCCCTATTTCTTCCACGGACTTCTCGATCAAGGCTATTTCAGTGACGGAATCTACACTCCCACCACTCCCGAGGCCCTTGAAAACGATATTTTGACAATGAAGGCGTGCGGATTCAATATGCTCCGCAAGCACATCAAGATCGAGCATAAGCTCTTCTACTACTATTGCGACAAGCACGGTATGGCGGTATTTCAGGACATGGTCAATAGCGGCGATTACAGCTTTCTTATTGACACCGCCCTTCCCACCGCAGGAATCAAAAAAGGCATATCCCACAAGGCAAATGCGCGCCGCCGCGAAGCGTTTGAGAGTGACAGTACTGCTACCGTAGAATACCTTTACAACCACCCCTCGGTGGTATATTACACCATCTTCAACGAGGGCTGGGGACAGTTTGATGCAGACAAGCAGTACGCACGCCTCTCACCTCTCGACACCACAAGAGTATGGGATTCAACATCTGGCTGGTTCACTGAAAAGCAGAGCGACGTGCAGAGCGAGCATATCTACTTCAAAAAGCTGAATATGAAAAACGATCCCGAAAAGCCGATGGTTCTTTCGGAATTCGGCGGATATTCCTGCAAAATAGCGGATCACTCCTTTAATCTCGACAAGACCTACGGATACAGCTTCTTCACCGACCGTGAAAAATTTGAGGATGCCCTCGAAAAGCTTTACCTTGACGAGGTTGCCGGGATGATAGATCGCGGACTTTCCGCCGCAGTTTACACCCAGGTCAGCGACGTTGAGGATGAAACAAACGGTCTCTTTACCTACGACCGTCAGATCTTGAAGGTCTCTCCCGAAAGAATGACCAAAATCGCAAACATACTTGAAAACGCTTTCCAAAAAGCGACCCAATAATAATCGTTCCAAAAGTATTTCTAAACAGCAGTGTCACCTCTCGAGGTTACACTGCTGTTTATATGTCTTGAAAAAGCACTTTATTTAATCAAAAAGTGTCCAAAACCGCCCGTTTTCAAATTTCCTACTTTTAATTGTATAAATAATATATAGAATGTATTGACAAAGACATGCCTTTGTGGTAAAATTGTGGTTAATCTATTATTTGCATTTCTATTGAAAATCTAAAGAAAATTTAACGTAAGGGAGGGATAATTTTGATATTTGGAAAGCACATAAATCGATATTATCTCAAATATTTGCCAATGCTGATTTTAGGCATACTGGCTCTTCTTCTGGTTGACTATATGCAGCTCTTTATCCCCGAGCTTTACGGCGCGGTTATCGAGGGAGTAGAAACAGGAGTGGTAGTAGACGCCTCAGGCGTGGCACAGGAATTTAATCTGACTTATATTCTCGATAGCATTTGCAGACCTATGCTTTTCGTAATACTGTCTTTGGTATTTGGAAGATTTTTGTGGCGCGTTTGCTTCTTCGGAGCAGGAATCAAGCTTGAAACCGACCTTCGCGGCAAGATGTTCGACCGTTGCAAGGACCTTTCCCAACAGTATTATCAAGTAAACAAGGTCGGTAACATGATGTCCCTCTTCACCAACGATCTTGATACTGTTCAAGAGTGCTTTGGCTGGGGCATTATGATGTTTTTCGATGCAGTTGTGCTGGGTGTTCTCGCTCTTATCAAAATGCTTCGAATGAACCCCTTGCTTGCGGCTCTTTGTATGATACCAATGGTGTTTCTCCTTGTTTGCTCGCTTATCGTGGGCAAGTACATGAGCAAAAAGTGGGAAAAGAGACAGGAGGCATTTTCAATGCTCTCGGATTTTTCCCAAGAGACCTTTGCGGGAATTGCCGTTGTAAAAGCATTCGTCAAGGAAACTCACGAGTTGCTTGAATTCAAAAAGCTCAGCAAAAACAACGAGGACAGAAACGTTGAATACACCAAGCTTTCGGTTCTTCTTCACGTCTGCCTCACCCTCTTTATCGAGTCGGTGGTATGCGTTATTCTCGGTTACGGCGGCTACCTCGTATTCAATCCAGACGTGCAATTCTCCGCCGCTCAGCTTGTTGAATTCATCGGCTACTTCAACGCAATAATCTGGCCCGTTATGGCGGTATCCGAGCTTATCGGCATGCACGCGCAGGGTAAGGCATCGCTCAAGCGTATCAGTGAGCTGCTTGATGCAAAGCCAGACGTCTTTGACAAGGTAGAGGTTGAAGAGATCGAAAACATCAAGGGCGACATCGACTTTAAAAATCTCACCTTTCGCTATCCCGACGGAGAGTTTGACGTGCTTCGCGACGTTAATTTCTCTATCAAGGCAGGTGAAAACGTAGGTATCATTGGTCGAACCGGCTCCGGTAAGACCACCGTGGTGGATCTTATCCTCCGCACCTATAACGTACCCGACGGCACTGTATTCATCGACGGCAAGGACGTAAACAAGATCCCGATAAAGTCGGTAAGAGCCGCCGCAGCATACGTTCCCCAGGACAACTTCCTTTTTAGCGACACCATTGAAAACAATATAAGCTTTGCCACCGACGGAGGCAATACGGATGACGTTATTTCAGCTGCCAAAATGGCAGACGTACATTCGAACATCGACGAATTCCCCCAAAAATACGGCAGCGTGCTCGGTGAACGCGGGGTTACCGTTTCGGGTGGACAAAAGCAACGTATCTCCATCGCTCGCGCGCTAATGAAGAATGCGCCCATCCTCATTCTCGACGATTCCGTATCTGCCGTTGACGTTAAGACCGAAAAGGCGATACTTGGCAATCTTCGTCAAGAGAGAGCGGGCAAGACAACCATTCTCATAGCTCACAGAGTCAGTACCGTTGAGCAGATGGACAAGATAATCTTCATCGAGGACGGCACTATTGCCGCTTCGGGCACTTATAGCGAGCTTTACGAGACCTGCGCGGAATTTAAAAACCTCGTAGACCTCCAGAAGCTTGACGATGCGGAAGTCTCCCCTGCCGCAAGTAGGACCGGAAAGGAGGTAGAATAATATGTACGAATTCTATCCCATTCTGATCGTAGGTGCGATCATCGGCGTTTTTGCAACCATATTTATTATCGCCTTCTCTACCATGAAGGACAAAAAAGAGGCTATCGGCTTTGACCGTGACATGAAAGACACGGTGATCATACGCCGTCTGCTCAAATACGCAAAGCCCTATGTCGGCTGGTTCGCATTCGTCCTCTTCCTTATGATATTCTCCATCGCCCATGAAATAATCTCCCCCATCATCATGGGTGACATTATCGAAATGGTGGGCACCGAGGGCGGATTTACGCTAAATGACCTTTATATCAGAATAGCTGTTTACGGCATTATTCTCGCTATATCCTTGGTATGCACCTATATCCAATCCATAGTTTTGCAGAAGGTTGGTCAAAAAATTGTATCCAACATTCGCGAGGATCTTTTCCAGCACATCGAAAGCCTTTCTCACGATCAGCTCAACAAGATTCCCGTAGGCACACTGGTAACAAGAGTAACAAACGATACAAACGCCATTTCTATTACATTTACCAATATTTTGGTAAATCTCATAAAGAATATGTTCATTATCGTAGGCGTGCTTGCGGCAATGCTCTTTCTCAACTACATGTTGACCCTCGTCGTGCTTTGCTTTGTGCCCTTTGTAGTCATATTCACCTTTATTTTCCGTAAGTTCTCTCGCCGTGCTCACCGAAAGGTCAAGGATGGAACAACCAATATCAACATCTTCCTCTCCGAAAATCTTTCGGGCATGAAGATAATCCAGATCTTTAACCGCGAGGAGCGAAAGAAGAGCGAGTTTGACGAAAAAAACAAAAAGCTTGGAAAAGCAAAGACCGAGCAGATCTTCGTGTTCGGTATCTTCCGTCCTATGGTCTATATGCCCTACATCTCTTCGGTGCTCTGCCTCTTCTACTTCGGAGCAAGAGGAAAGCTGGAGGGCTGGGAGTTCCTCGGTCAGATCATCGAGGTCAACGTAATAGTTGCCTTCTATCAGTATATCAACAAGTTCTTTAACCCCATACAGAACCTTGCGGAGCAGTTCAATCGCCTTCAGGCGTGCTTTGCTTCTGCAGAAAAGATTTATAAAATATTCGACATCGTTCCCGAGGTGGTTGACGAGCCCGACGCTATCGAGCTTGACCACATCGAGGGCAATATAGAATTCAGGGACGTTTGGTTCTCTTATCTTCCTGACGAGTGGGTGCTCAAGGGCGTTTCCTTTAAGGTGAACGCCGGTGACACCGTAGCTTTCGTAGGCTCTACCGGCTCGGGTAAGACCACCATTCTCTCGCTTATCTGCCGCAATTATGACATCCAAAAGGGCGAAATTCTTATTGACGGCATCAATATCAAGAAAATTAAGATAAGCTCGCTCCGTCGCCATTTTGGTCAGATGCTTCAGGACGTATTCCTTTTCTCGGGCACTATTCGCTCCAACATCACATTGGGTCTTGAGGGCGTCAGTGATGAGGAGGTCAAGGAGGCTTGCAAGTACGTTAACGCCGACAGCTTTATTGATAAGCTTTCCGACGGGCTTGACGAGGTGGTACGCGAGAGAGGAAACAACTTCTCCGCAGGACAGCGCCAGCTTATCAGCTTTGCCCGTACAATTATTCACAAGCCTGCAGTTATGATTCTTGACGAGGCCACCGCAAACATCGACACCGAGACAGAGATCCTCATTCAGGATTCTCTTGAAAAGATGATGAACATAGGCACCATGCTTATGGTAGCGCACCGTCTCTCCACCATTCAGCACGCTGATAACATTATCGTGCTCTCTCATGGCGAGATCATCGAGCAAGGCAACCACAACGAGCTCCTTCTCAAGAAGGGTAACTATTACCGCCTATATACCCTCCAATATCACAAGGAGCAGCTTGGCGGCGGCAAATAAAGGATAGATTTTGTCATAATGAATATCAACACTAAAAAACTCCCCTTGTCCTTATGGGACAAGGGGTTTTGGAAAATGACCCTTTCTCTCGCCATACCGATCGCATTCCAAAATATGCTGGTAGCATCCTTTGGCTTGGTCGATACGCTTATGGTCGGACAGCTTGGCGACGTTTCGCTTTCCGCAACCGGCATGGCGGGTCAATGGAGCTGGCTTCTTAACATGGTGATTTTCGGCATCAGCTCTGGAGCCGCGGTCTTTATATCCCAATATTGGGGCACTCAAAACCTGAAGGGCATCCGCCGCGTAACAGGCATAGCCTTATCCGTAGGCGCGATACTATCCGTTCTGTTTATGCTGGCAGGACTTTTCTGCCCGGAGATTATAATCAAAATTTTCAACCAAGAGTTTGAGGTAGTAACCGAAGGCTCCAAATATCTGCGCATCGCATGCTTGTCATACCCTGCCTTGGCGGTCAATATGATCCTTTGCTCCACTCTGCGCTCCGCAGAGCACCCCAAGCTCCCCATGGTGACCTCCATAATATCCGCTTTGGCAAATGCGATACTAAACTACATTTTAATCTTTCCCGCAGACCTTGGTGTTGAAGGTGCGGCAATCGCCACCGCTATTTCAATGTGGCTCAACACTCTGCTCATCATCACCATTTCAATATCACGAAAGAACATTCTTTTTGCGCCGCTGAAAGAATATTTCGCCTTTAAAACAAGCAACATTGTTGAATTTTTCAAAAAAGCCACCCCCGTTATAATAAACGAGACTATGTGGGGAATGGGTACCGTCGCCTACAACATAATTTTCGCAAATATGGGTCACGAGGAATACGCGGCAATAACCATCGTAAGAACCTTTGAAAACATCTCTTTCTGTTTCTTTATCGGTTTGTGTAGCGCCTGCTGTGTTATGGTGGGAAAATCCATCGGCGCGGGAGATATAAGAGAGGGCATCCGCACAAGCAAGCGATTTATGATACTCATGCCTGTGATGGCAGGGTTGGTTGGCACCTTTGTCATACTTTTCCGTTCTCCCTTGGTATCTCTCTTCAATCTCGGCAGTAACATTTCAGAATACACCATAACTACGGCGCAAAGCATTATGATAATATACGCCGTTTGGGCAATAGTGAGAAACATCCCCTATCTGACCGTGGTTGGCATCTTCCGACCGGGCGGAGATACTACAATGTCAATGCTCACCGAGATTGGCGCACTTTGGCTCTTTGCCGTGCCCATGACCTATCTCGCCGCCAACGTGTGGGGACTCCCCTTCCTTGCGGTCTACGCCGTAATGTATCTCTGCGAGGATATTCCCAAAGCAATAATTTTCTTGACTTATTGGCACTCGGGCAAGTGGATTCGTCCCGTTACCGATGCAGGAAAGCAAGGCTTAGCTCAACTTAAAAAAATCAAATCGAATTAATAAAAGGACTATTTAGGCTTGTGCCGAAATAGTCCTTTTAGTTTTATTTAGGATTCATTATTTAAACAGATGATCTGTCCATCGCAAACAATGGAGCGTTTATCCATTAACAGTTTAATTTTACTGCTTCATAGTCATCTCGCCGTAAGAAGGCAGAGGCCAGAGCTTTGAGGGAACGATGCCCTCCATCTCGTCTACCGTCTCACGGAGCTTGGCCATAAGCGGAATAACGTTGTTCTTATATGCCAGGGCAGAATCCATATACTTTCGGGTTTTTGCTCTCTCGGCATAGGCGGAATTTGCCTCCTCTCCAAGCTTATCCGCAAGCTCGTAAGCCTGAGAATTAAGTGATGAAAGCTTCAAAATAATGGTCTTTTCAAGGTGAGCACAGCCCGGATTGTCAAATACCTTTATCTTGTTCTTGGCAATTTCGGTAAGCTGACCTATATATTTTTCAACTGCGGGGATGATCTTCTTATTTGCAATATCGACCATAGTCTTGGCTTCAATATCGATGACCTTGGAGTAGTTTTCGCAAAGAATATCCTCTCTTGCGCGAAGCTCGACTTCGCTCATCACTCCAAACTCGGTGAAGAGATCAATATTCTTCTGTGCAGTCAAGCAAGCAAAGGCATCAACACTGGTTTTGAGATTAAGAAGTCCTCTCTTCTCCGCCTCAATGGGCCACTTGGAGGAATATCCGTTGCCGTTGAAAATGATTCTTCTGTGAGTCTTAAATGTTCTCTTAATAACCGCCCTTGCCACGTTCTCGATGTCATCAGCGCCTTCAAGCTCATTTGCAAAATCCTTGCAAACCTTTGCCACTGCGGTATTTATCATAACGTTTGCCATCGCAATATTCTGCGAGGATCCTACCATTCTGAACTCAAACTTATTGCCCGTAAACGCAAAAGGGGAGGTGCGGTTACGGTCGGTGGAGTCCTAACGGAAGGTAGGAACGCTGGGGACCCCCAAATCCATAGTTCTCTTTGCCTTGTCGATGTAATTAGAATCATCGGCAATAGCATCGATAAGCTCCTCAAGCTCGTCGCCAAGGAACATCGAAACGATGGCGGGAGGCGCCTCGTCAGCTCCCAAACGGTGATCGTTACCAGGAGTTGCGGCAGAGAGACGGATAAGGTCCTGATAATCGTCAACCGCCTTGATAACAGCCGCCAAAAAGAGCAAGAACTGGGTGTTGGATGCAGGATTCTTGCCGGGATTGAGCAGATTCTTGCCCGTATCCGTACCGATAGACCAGTTGTTATGCTTACCCGAGCCGTTAATACCCGCATAGGGCTTTTCGTGGAGCAAGCAAACGAGACCGTGGCGCTCCGCAACAGTCTTCATGGTCTCCATAATTATAAGGTTCTGGTCAACTGCAACGTTGGTATTAGCATAAATGGGAGCTAACTCGTGCTGGGAGGGAGCGACCTCGTTGTGCTTGGTCTTGGAGTTGATCCCAAGCTGCCAAAGCTCTCTGTCAAGCTCCTCCATATATTTGCCTATCTTGGTCTTGAGATGACCGTAATAGTGGTCCTCAAGCTGCTGACCCTTGGGGGCAGGTGCACCAAAAAGCGTTCTTCCTGTGTAAAGCAGGTCATCGCGCTTGTCATAATACTCTTTGTTTATAAGGAAATACTCCTGCTCTGCACCAACCGATGCGTTAACTCTTGTTGCTGTGGTGTCACCAAAGAGTGCAAGAATACGGAGCGCCTGCTCGCTTATAGCGTCCATAGAACGAAGCAAGGGCGTCTTGGTATCAAGCGCGTCTCCTGTGTAAGAGCAGAAAACGGTAGGTATGTAAAGTGTACCGTCCTTGATGAAGGCATAAGAGGAGGGATCCCAAGCGGTATAACCTCTGGCATTACAGGTCTTGCGGAGACCGCCCGAGGGGAAGGAAGAAGCATCACTCTCTCCCTTTATAAGCTCCTTGCCCGAGAACTCCATAACCACCTTATCGCCACCGATGGGGGAGATAAAGGAATCGTGCTTTTCAGCGGTCACGCTGGTAAGAGGCTGAAACCAATGGGTATAGTGGGTCGCACCCTTCTCTGTTGCCCAGTCCTTCATGGCGTTAGCAACCACGTTAGCAATAGAAACGTCTATCATCTTACCGGTCTGGATAGTCTCGGTGAGTGATTTGTATACGTCCTTGGGAAGTCTCTGGCGCATAACGGCGTCGTTAAACACCATACAGCCGTATATTTCGGGAATGTTTGTCATTTTAGTGCTCCTTTGGAGTTAAAAATATTATCTCATTTTATATTATAAACCAGAATGAAATTTTTGTCAAGTCGAAATAAAAGAAAACCCCTTCTTAAAGGGGTTTTCTCGATATTTTTAGAGGTTCAATAAGAAATATAAAATAGCGTTGTCTTCTATCCTATCACTACCACGGATACCGAAATATCGTCACGTTCTATTCCATCCGGGATGTTTTTAAGCGCCTCGTGCAAGATCTCGCCCTTGATCTTCTCGCATATCTCCTCGCCCAGCGCTACTGTTTTGCGATTTTTCGTCATATAAGCGCAAAGATATTCAACCAGCCAAGGACAATCATCGCTATCGTGACAGCATCCGTCACTCATCATAACAATTATATCCCCCTTTTGGGTATCGAAACGAGTTATTCGCGCGTCGGCATCCTTAATGATTCCCACAGGCATGGTGCGGGAGCTGATTTTGTAAACCGTTCCCTCTCTGGCAATGTAGGTAGGCGCAGCGCCGCTCTTGACAAATGCTGCCGTGCCGCTCATAAGGTCAAGCTCAAGCAGGTCAACGGTTGCAGAGCATTCGTTGCCGCAACCCATATTTTCGGAGCGGATGACGTTATTAAGCATCCTCAAGGTAACGTCGGCGCGATTCCCTGCCGTCAGCATTTTCTCTATAAACATAGCACACACTCCCGAGGTGTAAGCCGCTTGTGCGCCACTTCCCATTCCGTCACTGATAAGCGAGTAAAAATAAGAATTGTCGGTTATAAATGCGCTCGTCATATCTCCGCAGATTTCCTCTTTATCGTCAAAGGGATCGACGTACAGCTCATCCCTAACTCCGTCAGTGCTTGACCATTCCTCGCCCGACCGTGAAATGCGACCGTGGGCACAGCTCGCCTTGAATCTCGATCTCGATGACATCAAAAGCACGCATCCGTCCTTGCCTACTTCCATAGTAGGCTCACCAAGCTCTGCACCTGCGATCTCACCCGCTCTTATCCTCATATCCTTTATTTTATTGGCACTAAGCTTATCCGCTCCGCGAACACCCTTTGCCACCACGTGGACACATCTTTTGCCGTAGACCACCACGCCCCCCGACTGTATTCCAAAATCACAAAGCAAGCGGTATATCTGCTCGCCCGCTGCGAGATCACACTCATACTCCTCGGAATCATTATTGAGTGCGTCCTTGAGAATGGCAGTTATATCATCGTAATTGGTTGCAAAAAAGCTGACCTTTCCGCCGTTTATCATCTCCTCGGTGCACCTTCTTGTAGAAAGGTTTACCTCGTTTATCAGCTTGTCCGCTCTTATGCACTGCGCAGAAAAGCTCTCGGGCAGATCATCTTTTTCTACACTTCCCGCAAGATGCAATCGTGAGGTGACATGCTTTATGGCATCCAGTGTGCCGCTCATCTCACTCCCCCAGCATCTTTCTCTGTTTCTGCATCCTTCACAGACCTTTTCAAAGGATGAATCGGTGATTTTTCGTATTCCAAGGGCATCCGAGCGACGGAAACGGTTGCTCAACTTATAGAACGCCTCGGAAAGTGACGAAAAAGTGTCCGACAGCATGGAGAGCCTTTCTTTAACCGCCTCGTTTTTGCTCTTTTCCGTAACTGCCGCGGCAAAATACAAACCGTCTGATCCTTCTCTACGATAGGGTGCATTCATCATCTCTCTGTATTTGTCTGCAATCATATAAATCGGAATGGCAATAAGCATTGGAGGTAATACCCTCAAAAGTCCACCGTCTCCTCCGATATAATAGCACCACACCACCACAAGAACGCAAACCGCTGCAACTCCTGCATTGCGCTTGACCGCCGAAATGAGGCAAAACAACACCGCCGACAAAACAAGCAAGGGAGCATATGCGGGTTCAAATGCTATGCCGCAAAGCAGAGCCGCTCCGCATCCTGCTATTATTCCCTTTCCCGACGAAGCATAAAGCGTGACTATCATCGCAAGGCAGGGAGCCATGGGCATACCTAAAACTCGCAGGTCAGACGAGCTGTAAATCGCAAAAAATACTACCACTGCCTGTGATATGATAACATACCAATTATGCTTGTGCTGACTTTCGCCAAATATCCCGCCTAAAGCCAATGTGAAAATCGGAGTTGAAATACATAAAATCAGTGTAGTTATAGCTCTGTAAAGAGAAAAATCGGCGGCAATCAGCAAAAGAGTGCCGCAAAGCGTTCCCGCAGACGCCGATAGCAGTGCTCTAACATAGGGCTTTTCGCAAAACATTATACTAAAGCCCGTGTATATGTAGTTTTTTTGCTTTGCGCCATCACCCTCCGCCACATCTACCGCATCGCTCTTGTAGGGTATTATTTCACGCGCTCGGCTTTTGTCTCCCCCAGAAGATTCCGCAAATATCTGCGGCAGTAGGGCTACAAGCACCCTTACAAATATTATTGCCAAGCAAGCAACACCATATATTGGGTCAAGACCCGACACACAAGCAAGCAATATTCCCAAAGACACCGGCGGCAGATGTATTCTTGAAGAGCACGCCAGCGCCATAGCAAACGGAAATGCCCCAAATGGCAGCTCGGCAATACTTAAAAGATATGTTGCCGCAACAGTCAGAGCAAAATATACCACTGCCCGCAGCCTCTCTCTTACTTCTCTTTCTCCCTTTTCGCTTAATTTATCCTTGATCAAAGTCCCCAGGCGTTTAATTACACCTCCCGAGTCATTATTTTTTTCGTGTTTGAGATTTTTTTCCTTTACGTCCATTTTTCTATCCTCTTTTTGTCAGTTTGCTTTAATTATCGAAATTGCCACACGGGCTACTTTTTTTCGATATAGGTATATTATAATGGACTTATGGCGTGAAAGCTGTCGCTTTGTAGCCGTCGAGCAAGCGATTATTGGGTCGATTGCCGTTGAAAGTGGGGGAGGAGCGGCAAAAAACAGGCTTTGTGAGGTCATTTTTGTTGGATTTTAGAAAATTCATATCGCAATCTGTCGAACGATTTTTTCGGTGCAATATTATAGCTATGCAAAATTTGTCGAAAAGTTTTTTGAAAAATTTGCAAAAACCCCCTTTACATTTCCGAACATTTGTGCTATAATTGTATTGTAACACAAAAAGGAGGTGCTTTATGGAGAAAAAGAACAATGATAGCAAAATAGAAGTGGTCTGCTTCACAGGGCACCGCTTTATTCTCAAGCAAAATGCTATCCTTTTGGCAACCAACCTAAAAAAGGAGATCAAAAAGTGCATCTCAAGGGGAGCTTGCCGCTTCCGCACCGGCGGAGCTATCGGATTTGACACTGTTGCGGCACTTTGTGTGCTTGAAATGCAAGAAAAATATCCTAACATCAAATTAGAGCTGATTCTTCCCTGCCGAGATCAAACAAGAAATTGGGGCGAATACGAAAAACGAGTATATGACTATATCCTTTCCTGCGCGTCTTCTGTTGAATACATAACTGATACCTATACCTCTTGGTGTATGCACGAGCGCAACCGCCGCTTGGTAAACGGAAGTCAGGTGTGTATCGCATATATGAAAGAGAGCCGCGGTGGCACAGCATTTACGTTTAATTATGCCCTGCAAAAGGGTCTCGAGGTCATAAATGTTGCCGAAGAATAAAAAAGAAGTCTTTAAATTAAGACTTCTTTTTTATTGTTAAATTGATGTTTATCGGGGAGAGGGGCGACACCATACGCCGTAGGGGGAGTGGCTTGCTCCTCCCGTTAACGAACATTTAAATTCAACGAGCGGGACGTCGAGGGCGCCGTCCCCTACGAATTTGAAATTGTTAAAAAACCTTCTACGGTAAACAAATTGGCAATCGTTTTAGACCGTAGGGGGCGGCGCCTCGACGCCCCGTGACGAACATTTTTAAACCAACGAGGCGGGAGGAGCAAGCCCCTCCCCTACGGTTTTAGGGTGTCGCC